>CATPAX010000159.1 GCA_955652215.1 uncultured Solirubrobacteraceae bacterium
AACTGCCAGCACCGGCCGCTGGAGGCCCCCCTCGTCCTGGAGCCGACGGAGGCGCACGAGGCCCGTGGTGGTCTCCTCCGTGCCTCCGATCAGCTGATCGACGACCGCGTTGCCCAACTGGTGGGCCGTGATCATCAGATCGGCGCCGTCATCGAGCGTCACTTCCGGAGCCCCGTCCAGAAGCGCCTTGACGTGCTCGGCATAGGTCGTGAGGCCTTCGCCGTGCAGCGCACGAACCTCGATCCCGTGGTCGGCGACAAGCGCCGCCGCCACGTCGTCCTGCGTGGACAGCGGGTTCGCGGAGCACAACGCCGTCCTGGCTCCGCCGGCCTGTAGGGCCAGCAGCAGATTTGAGGTCTCTGCTGTGACATGCAGGCACGCGGCGACGCTGACCCCGAGTAGCGGATGCTCCTCCGAGAAGCGGCGCCTGATCCGCGCCAGCACCGGCATCTGCTCGCTCGCCCACGCGATCCGCGCGGCCCCTTGCGGGGCCAGCGCGAGGTCTGCGACCTCGTGGGCCGGAAGCGTCGCTCTCGCCAAAACTAAGCCGCTGCTAGTGGAACGTTCCGGTGGGAGCCATGGTGCTCGACGCCGTCACGCTGACGGTGCGCAGCAAGGACTAGTAGCGGTAGTGGTCCGGCTTGAACGGCCCGTCCACGGGAACGCCGAGATAGGCGGCCTGTTCGGGGCTCAGCTCGGTCAACCGCGCCCCGAGGGCACCGAGATGAAGCCGAGCGACCTTCTCGTCGAGGTGCTTGGGCAGCACGTAGACCCGCTTCTCGTAGTTCTCGGTCTGCGCGTAGAGCTCGATCTGCGCGATCACCTGATTGGTGAACGAGTTCGACATCACGAAGCTGGGGTGGCCGGTGGCATTCCCGAGGTTCAGCAGCCGCCCTTCGGAGAGGACGATCACCGAGTGGCCATCCGCAAATACCCATTCATCTACCTGCGGCTTGATGCGGATTCGCTCGATGCCCGGAACTTTCCCGAGTCCCGCCATGTCTATCTCATTGTCGAAGTGGCCGATGTTCCCGACAATCGCCTGATGCTTCATCCGCGCCATGTGCTCAGCGGTGATGACATCGCGGTTGCCGGTAGCGGTGATGAAGAAGTCTGCGGTCTCCACGACGTCCTCCAGGGTCACCACCTGGAATCCGTCCATGGCCGCCTGGAGCGCGCAGATCGGATCGATCTCGGTTACGAGGACCCGGCCGCCCTGGCCACGCAGCGATTCGGAGCAGCCCTTGCCGACGTCGCCATAGCCGCAGATGACCGCGACCTTGCCGCCGATCAGTACATCGGTCGCGCGGTTGATCCCGTCGATCAGGGAATGACGGCAGCCATACTTGTTGTCGAACTTGGACTTGGTGACCGAATCGTTGACGTTGATCGCAGCGAACAGCAGCTCGCCGCGCTCGGCGAACTGGTAGAGGCGATGCACGCCCGTCGTCGTCTCCTCGGTGACGCCCTTGATCGAGGACGCCATTTGGGTGAAGCGCTGAGGGTCATCCGCCAGCGAGCGCTGCAGGACCTCGAGTACCAGCTGGAACTCCTCGGACTCGGCTTGAGCGGGATCCGGCACGGCGCCGGCGCGCTCATACTCGACGCCCTTATGGACGAGGAGGGTGGCGTCTCCACCATCGTCGAGGATCATGTTGGGACCGACCCAGCCATCCGGGCTGTGTGCCCCGGGCCAAGACAGGGCCTGCTCGGTGCACCACCAGTACTCGGCAAGCGTCTCGTCCTTCCAGGCGTAGACCGGCACCCCGCGCGGTTCCTCCGGCGATCCTTCGGGCCCGACCACGACGGCGGCTGCCGCGTGGTCCTGGGTCGAGAAGATGTTGCACGACGCCCAGCGGACTTCCGCGCCGAGGGCGACAAGAGTCTCGATCAGCACCGCCGTCTGAATCGTCATGTGAAGCGAGCCGGTGATCCGCGCTCCCGCCAGCGGCTGGCTATCGCCGAACTCGCGCCGCATGGCCATCAGCCCGGGCATCTCATGCTCGGCCAGGCGAATTTCTCGCCGGCCGAAGTCGGCCAGCGAAAGATCGGCAACTCTGAAGTCGGTGCTCGTTACGGCTGTGCTCATGCGCTCTCCGGTTTCGGGTTTGTCAGGCGACGGCCAAAAGCCTCTGATGCTTGTCCTGCTCGAACTGCAGCCAGTCTTCGGTGCTCACGTGCTCGGGCCGGCGGGGCTGTGCCGCAAGCCATTCGTCGACCGCGGCGCGAAGCTCGGGGTTGGCCTCGATCCGGGCCGCGAAGGCCACATCGGACAAACCGATTTCGAAGCTCGCCAGCAGCTCCTTCAGCGTCCGCAGGCGCTGGAGCTGAGCGGGTCCGTACAGCCGGTAGTCCGACGGCGAACGTTCGGGAGCGATCAGGCCCGCCTGCTCGACGTAGCGAAGCATCCGCGGAGACCACCCTGTGGTCTGCGCTGCCTCGTTGATCGTAAGCCCCTTCATCGGCCTCAACATTACCACGGTTATGTCAAGGTTTGGAAAACGCGACGGATCGGCCGACTACAACGAATGTCCAGGAACTGGCAGGAATGGGCGGTCTCCCACTACGACACTTGTCCAGACCCCCTCTGGAAATTCTGGAAACCGCCGATACTCAGGAGTGTCCACCGGTGAAGGGGAAGCTCCGATTTCGTCCAAGTCGTTGCAACGATCTCGCATGCGTGCGGCAATGACAGCCCGCAGCAGGTTTACCTGCCTGCTCGCAAGCCTGACGGTCATCGGTTGCACCATCTTCGGCGTGTCCGCTGCCACCGGGCAGAGCGACCATCGCGCCGCCGGCTCCGGCATTCCTCTTGCGGTCACTACCCCCGGGCAGCCGATCCCCGGCCAAGCCGTCGGCTCGAGCACCCCCGCCGCCGGCACCGTCACGCAGAACATCGGTCCGCCCTCTGCGGGCGGTGGCCCAGGCGACCAGCAGGGCGGACCGCCCACGACCGGTGGCGGCAGCTCGGGCGGCGGAAGCATCGGCGGCGGCACCGGCGACGGTCACGGCGGACCGCCGACGACCGGCGGCGTTAGCCCAGGCGGTGGCAACACCGGCGGCGGCAGCCCAGGCGGTGGCAACACCGGCGGCGGTAGCCCAGGCGGTGGCAACACCGGCGGCGGCAGCGCAGGCGGTGGCAACACCGGCGGCGGCAACACGGGCGGCGGCGATAAGGGCGGCGGCAACACCGGCGGCGGCGATAAGGGCGGCGGCAACACCGGCGGCCACGATACCGGCGGCGGCACCACCGGCGGCGGCGATAAGGGCGGTGGCCCATCGGGTGGCCCGTCGATCACACCTCCGCAGATCGGCCCTCCGCCGGTGGTCACTCCATCCCCCACCAACGTCGGACCACCCCCGACCACGGGTGGCCCCGGCCCGAACGACAGTCACGATCACGGCAAGCACCATTCCGGTCATTCCGTCTGCAGCCCCACGTGCGGCGCCGGCCAGGACCAGTCGCCCGCGACAATCCCTCTCACCCCAAGCACGCCAGTCACGCCAGTCCCGCCCACCGGCCCGACCGTCAAGGCTCGCAAGTCACCCCCGAGTCCCCAGGTCGGCGGGTTCTCCGTCACCGGCGGAGGGGTTGTCCTCACTCCAAAGCACCAGGTACCTGCGGGCAACCCATCGGCCAACACGGCCGGCACCGCCGGACTCGGATCGGCCCCGTCTACCGGCGCCAACACCTCGGCCTCAGCTGGCGGCCTCGGGTTGCTTGCCCCGGCCACCGCCCAGATCGGAGTCCACAGTGGCTCAAGCGGTAGCGGACACGGATCTACCAGCGGTAAGGGAAACCAGGCCTTCGGTGGTGGATCGGGCGCCACCCACCTGCTTGACTACACGGGCATCGGGCCAAGCGCAATCCTCCAGATCGTCAACGTCGTGCCGACAGTGGTGTGGGTCGCGCTCGGCGGGCTGATACTGATTGCGGCATCGGGTACCGGCGCCGCGGTCTTCAATGGTCGGCGCGCTCGCAACAACGCTGGCCAGCTCGAGCGGGTGAAGGCGGTCGCAAAGACCGACGCTCTGACCGGAGTTCTCAACCGCCGTGGTTTCACCGAGGCTGTCGAGCGAGAGCTCGCCCGCGCCCGCCGCCACGACCGTCCATTCGTCCTCGCCTACGTGGACGTCCGCGGACTCAAGGCCGTCAATGACAGCGAAGGCCACCTCGCGGGCGACGAGCTGCTGAAGGGCGTCGCGACGCTCCTCACCGAGTCGGCGCGCGCTGACGATGTCGTCGGCCGGATCGGCGGCGACGAGCTCGGACTGCTGCTCGTCGAGCAGTCAGGCGACTCCGCTGATGCAGTCACCAGCCGCATCCGGGCCCAGGTAGCCAACCGGCGCGCGGCGCTCGGTTTGCGCACCCGCTGGGATCTCACCGTCGGCACCGCTGCCTTCCCCGACGACGGCGGGACGTTCGACGAGCTCCTGGACGCCGCAGATCGCCGCCTGTACGAGCAGCGCGGGATCGCGCTGTCCAACGGCCGCGCCTGAGGCGGCGTACCTTCAGTCCCAGCCGCCGGCGAGCGCTTCCTTCAGCCGGTCGAGCAGCGCCACCGGCCCGGGGTCGACCCCGCGCAGCACCGCCAGGTACACCGACACAAGGTCGCCGAGCAGTAACAGCGAGACCAGCCGCTCGATCCGGTTATCGCCGATGCTCTCGACCCTGTAGGTCGCGGCGGCCTCGGACGCGATCATCCCCCGCGTGAGGTCGATGCGCCGCCGAATCCGCGGATGCAGGTCGCTGTCGTCGAGGAACACGGCGCTGAAGCGGCCCAGCTCACGGGCGCCCTGCCAGCCGTCGATCTCGTTGTGATCGAGCTCGGGTAGCTCGCCGGCGAAGCACGGAAGCTTGGCGTTCTCGTTGATCTGAGTCTTCCAGCGGTATGCGACGGGGGTGGTCAGGCCCGCGCCGGCGATCTGCGGAACTGTGCCGTGCAGGCCCCGGGCGAGCATCTTCGGCAGGGAGTCCTCAGGGCCGTCTGGGCTCCAGTCGTGTACGAGCGCCTCGGCGTGCACTGAGGCGACATCGATTTCGGCGTGCAGCCGCTCGCCGGCTCCGCACAGTCCTGCGACCTCCAGGGCGACGACCAGCAGGTAGGCGACCGCCGCCCGCGGCTGAAAGCCGCCGGGGAGCGGGATCACCGGGACCCCGTCCCTGCGTGCCTGCTCGGCGAGCTTGCCGCCCGTGGTCGCGACGATCGTACGTGCGCCTAGGACGCCGGCCGCGTCGTAGACCGCCAGCGTCTCCTCGGTGTTCCCGGAATAGCTGCTGCACAGGACAGCCGTGTCCGGTGTCGCCCAGGGCGGCAGCGCATATCCGCGCGCAATCACGATCGGGCGTGATGCCCGGTCGCCCAGCGCCGCGCGGGCGAGCGCGCCCCCGATCGCCGAGCCACCCATTCCGGCCACGATCAGCCCTCCCGGCGCGTCGTGGGGCTCGAGCGCCGCCGACTGAACGCGCCACAGCGCATCGCGCAACTGGTCAGGCAACCCGAGTATGTCCTGGAGCTGGCCGCCGGAATCGACCGCAGCGATCGCCTCCGGGCTCAGATCGGCGGTCGTGCTCAAGACTGGATCGCTCCCTCGGGCAGCCGCACTCCGGGGAAGATACGCGCGCCGGGC
>CATPAX010000160.1 GCA_955652215.1 uncultured Solirubrobacteraceae bacterium
GCGATTGGCCGGACGAGGTGACAGAACAGCTGGGGCTGAGGCAGTGAGCCCGCCGTCCAATGGGGCGGTCTCACTGTGGGGCATCGACGCGGCCAAGTACCAGCCTCATTCGCTGCACGCCACCGGCCGCACGTACCTCGAGACCAACTGCTATGCCGACGTCCTGATCGAGCTCCTGCACGCCCGCGGCGACGAGCCCCTCGCGATGCTCGGCTTCATCGTGAGGACCGACTGGGAGGGAGACCAGTTCACGTACTTCAAGCCGCCCCAGGCGGATCTCGATCGCCTGTATGGAATCGACGTCCACGAGATGCTCCCGTATCGCCCACTGCCTGAGCAGATCGAGGACCTGCTGGCCTCCGGACGCACCGTGCTCGTCGAGATCGACGCGTGGTACCTGCCCGACACCGCCGCTACGAGCTACATGCGCGAGCATCTGAAGACAACAGTGGCGCCGGAGACGATCGACCGTCGCGCCGAGCGCCTTCGGTATTTCCACAATGCCGGGTTCTTCGAGCTCGAGGGCGAGGACTACCGCGGCGCGTTCAGGCTGCTCCCTCACTTCACCGACGACGTGATGGAGCCGTTCGTGGAGGTCGTGAGCTTCGATGCGGGTCCTCGTTTGCCCGGCGACGCGCTGCGCAGCTGCGCGCGCGAGATCCTCTCCCATCACTACGCGCGTCGGCCCCGACACAACCCGTTCGTCGCCTGGGGACAGGCGCTCGCTGACGATCTCCCCCGTCTGCTCGCGGGCGCGGCTGAGGACTACCACGCCTACGCGTTCGTAACCGTGCGGATGGTCGGCTCGGCGTTCGAGCTGCTTGCCGACCACGTGGAGTGGGTCCTCGGGAGCGAGGGTGCCGCTGCGGCGGCAGCTCTGCGCCAGATCGTGGAGGGCTCCAAGATCGTGTCGTTCCGGCTTGCGCGCCGGCGTCAATTCGACCCCCAGCCGGCGCTTGCGGCCCTTGCGGGCGCATGGGAGGAAGGCATGGCGGCGCTCGGATGCGCGCTCGGCGCGCCTGGCCACCAGCACCGACGCGTCGCCTGACGCAGATGATCGATCTCGTCGAGGGCTGGGAACTCGCCCCGAGCCCCCCAAGCGAATACGCCACTCCGGCTGACCTGAGCGCGCTGCACTGGCGCCCCGCGCGCGTGCCGGGCACTGCGGCCGCGGCAGTGGGCGCCGATGGGCGCGACTTCGACGCCGAAGATTGGTGGTTTCGCTGCGCCTTCACGGTACCGCCGGACCTCTCGGGGCACGACCTCGGGCTCGAGCTCGATGGGATCGCGACTGTGAGCGAGGTCTTCCTCGACGGCGGGCTGATCCTTTCCTGCACCTCGATGTGGGAGACCCATGTCGTCGAACTGAGCGGGCAGGCAAGCGCCCCGGGCGAGCACGAGCTCGCGATCGCATGCAGGGCGTTGGGGCCGCTGATGGGGGTACGGCGCCGGCCTGCTGCTCGGTGGCGAACCCGCGTGGTCAATGCGGGCAACCTGCGGTGGTACCGGACGATGGTGTTCGGCCGCTCACCAGGTTTCGCGCCCGGCCCCGCCCCTGTCGGCCCGTGGCGCCCCGTGCGGATCGTGTCGCGCAGCAAGCCGGGGCTCGAGTCGCTGACGGTGCGCTCGAGGCTGGACGGCGATGATGGGGTCGTGTCGGTCGCGGCGCGCGTTCGGGGACGTCCGGAGAATGCTGAGGTGCTGCTCGCCGGCGAGCGGTACGCGGTGCCGATCGGCGACAGTGGAGCGCTCGAAGCGGAGCTCCGTGTCCCCGATGCTGCGCGGTGGTGGCCGCACACGCATGGGGCGCCGGCCCTACACGACCTGTCGGTCCTGCTCGACGGCGAGTGCATGGCTGAGCGCCGGGTCGGCTTCCGGTCGCTGGGCTGGGCGACGGACATTCTCGAGGACGGACTCGACCTGCACGTCAACGGAGTACCAATCTTTATCCGCGGCGCGGTCTGGACGCCCAGCGACCTCGTGTCGCTCGCGCCCGATCAGGAACAGCTGCGCCGCCTGCTCGAGCTGGTGCGCGACGCCGGCATGAACATGCTGCGTGTGGTCGGGACCGGCGCGTACGAGTCGCCGACGTTCCATGACCTCTGCGATGAGCTCGGGATCCTCGTCTGGCAGGACCTGATGTTCGCCAACCTCGACTATCCGACCGAGGATCCGGAGTTCCGGGAGCAGGTGGCGACCGAGGCGCGGCAGGTGCTGTCGGGCCTCGCCGGTCGTCCCAGCCTCGCGGTCGTATGCGGGAACTCCGAGGTAGAGCAGCAGCCCGCGATGATGGGCCTCGACCCTGCGCTCGGGCGCGGCGAGCTATGGGAGACGCTCCTGCCCGAGCTGGTTGCCGAGTCGGGCGCCGACTGCGCGTACGTCCGGAGCACGCCTTGCGGCGGTGATCTCCCGTTCCATTCGGCTCGTGGCATCACCCACTACTTCGGCGTGAGCGGCTATTTCATGCCGCCGCACGAGGCGCGCCGGGCGGCCGTTTGCTTCGCCGCCGAATGCCTGGCGTTCGCGAACGTGCCGGACAAAGTTGAGGTGCCCGTCCATCACCCCGACTGGAAGGCCGGCGTGGCGCGCGACGCCGGCACCGGTTGGGATCTCGGAGCAGGCTGGGACTTCGATGATGTCCGCGACTACTACCTTGCCTTGCTCTATCAAGTCGATCCCGTCCAGCTGCGCCGCTCCGATCACGAGCGCTACCTCGAACTTTCTCGGGCCGCCTCAGGCGAGGTGATGGCGGAGCTGATGGGCGAGTGGCGGCGCGAGGAGTCGCCCTGCGCCGGCGCACTCGTCCTGTGGCTGAAGGACATGCTCCCCGGTGCCGGCCTCGGAGTGATCGACCACGAGGGTGCTCCGAAGGTCGCCTACTACTACCTGCGGCGTGCGCTTTTGCC
>CATPAX010000161.1 GCA_955652215.1 uncultured Solirubrobacteraceae bacterium
GGCAGAAACCCACCTCACGGACGCCAACGAGCGCCCGCAGGCGCCTGAGACCCGCGAAGCTCGAGCGGTCCCGCGGGCATCGGCGCCGCCTAGATTGAGTGAGAGCTTGCGCCCCGTCCAAGGCCCTCGATCAGAGGGGTGGCATCCACCGGTCGGCGATCCACATACCCTCCTCGCCCGAGCGGTGGTCGGTGAGGGGCCGCTCATGGGCGCCGTAGACGCGCAACTCGGTGATACCGTCCGGCCCCTCGCGCAGGAAGAAGGCGCGCCGGAGATTGCTCACCTGGAGCCAGTCCTGCATCACATAGGTCGCCTCGGCCTCCGCGATCGAGAAGTCGTCCTGCTGCCAATGCCCGGTGATTGTGTGCGAGACCGACCGCAGCGTGCTGAGGAAGTCGCTGAGCAAGGTTCGTGCGGCGTCGGCACCCTCCGCACTGCGACCGTCCGCAGTCAGGAAGCGACAATCTGGCGCCATCAGCGCCATCACGGCGTCGACGTCGAGCGCGCCGACGGCTTGGAGGAACTGCTCGACTTGTGACTGGGTCACCAAAGCGCGATCCTACTCGCCAACCTCAGGCTGGAGCGTGTCTCGGCTCACGACGGCGGCTTGCGCGGCAGCGGAGCCCGTCCGAACGGCTGCTCAGGCGCGTCGCGCGCAGGGGCCGGTGGGATAGGGCGGGTTATGGGCCGATCGGCTGGCACGGTGACCGCCTCCCCGTGATGGGCGATCTCGAGCGATGAGCCCTCGAGCACGGAGTACGTCGCCTGCTCGTGCCTCACCTCGACGAGCAGTCGCCGCCCGCGGAAGGCGAAGCGAAACGCGAGGCGCGTGAGCGTCTGCGGAAGCCGGGGCTTGAAGCTGAGCGTGCCGCCATAGTCGCGCATCCCTCCAAGCCCGGCCACCACGGCGATCCACGTCCCCGCGAGCGAAGCGATGTGCAGTCCATCGCGGGTGTTGTGCTCGAGATCGTCGAGATCCATCAGCGCTGCCTCGGCGAGGTAGGCGTAGGCAAGCTCCAGGTGTCCGACCTCTGCCGCGAGCACCGCCTGCGTACAGGCCGAGAGCGACGAGTCGCGGACCGTCAGCTGCTCGTAATAGGCGAAGTTTCGAGCCTTCTGCTCGTCGGTGAACGCATCGCCGCGCAGGTGCATGGCGAGCACCAAGTCCGCCTGCTTGACGACTTGCTTTCGATACAGGTCGAAATACGGGAAGTGCAGGAGAAGCGGGTATTGGTCCGGCGCGGTCGCCTTGAAGTCCCAAACCTGGTGCTCGGTGAACTCCTCCGCCTGGCAATGAACCTCGAGCGAGGCGTCGAACGGGATCAGCACCGCGTCTGCGGCGTCGCGCCACGCCGCTGCCTCCTCGTCATCTACGCGGAGGTGCGCGGCGATGTCGGGATGGCGCTGCACCGCACTGGCGGCAGCCCGCAGATTTCGCTGGGCCATCAGGTTCGTGTACACGTTGTTGTCGGCGATCGCGCTGTACTCATCTGGTCCCGTGACGCCGTCGATCCGGAATTTCCCAGTCGAGTCATGGTGTCCGAGAGAGCGCCACAGGCGCGCGGTCTCGACGAGCAGCTCGACGCCGGCATCGCGGTCGAAGCTCTCGTCCTCGGTCGCGGCGCGATAGCGCTCGACCGCATCGGCGATGTCGGCGTTGATGTGAAACGCACCCGTCCCCGCCGGCCAGTAGCCCGAGCACTCCTGCCCCTGGATCGTCCGCCACGGGAATGCTGCGCCGCCCAGCCCGAGCTGCTTCGCACGCTCGCGCGCGAGGTCGAGCGTCGAGTGGCGCCAGCGGAGCGCATCGCCGGCCACATCGGGCGCTGTATATATGAGCACCGGCACCACGAACGTCTCGGTGTCCCAGAACGCGTGGCCGTCATATCCCGGTCCCGTCAGGCCCTTCGCCGCGATCGCGCGCCGCTCGCCTCGCGCACCCGCCTGAAGCGTGTGAAACAGCCCGAAGCGAACAGCCTGCTGAAGCTCGAGGTCGCCTTCCAGCTCGACGTCCGCCCGCTCCCAGAACTCATCGAGATATGCGCGCTGCTGCGCCAGGAGCCCCTCCCAGCCGGTGTGTCGCGCCCCGGCGAGCGCCGCTGCTACCTGGTCCTGGATCGCCGGGGCGGAGCGCACACTCGACCAGCCGTAGGCGAGGAACTTGACGAGGCGAAGTGGCTTTCCGGGGCCGACCTCGGCGCTGACCAGCAGCCGACCCAGGTCCTCGAAGGCCTCCCCCTGCGCTTCGGTGCCAGGCGGACCATCGATCGCGTGGTCCATCGCTGCGGCAATCCGCAACCCGCTCACATTCGTGGAGTGGGCGAGGATCACGCGAGTGTCACGCGCGCCGAAGAATTCCGAACGCAATGGTGCGGCAAGCGCCGCAGCTGCGCGCGGATCGACTTGCGTCAGCCCGGCCGCCTCGTTAGCCACCAGCTGTGACTGGACGACCACTGGAATCGTCTGCTCGATCGGCTCCACTTCGTACAGGATCGCCGCGATCGCTCGCTGGGTGAACGAAACCAGGCGAGTCGAACGGACGCGCACCGCCGTCCGGGTTGGCGACACCCACTCGACGGTGCGGCGGAGGACTCCGGCCCGAAAGTCCAGAACGCGCTCATGGCTGCGCAGCTCCCCATATCGCACGTCGAATGGCTCGTCCTCGACGAGCAGCCGGATGATCTTGCCGTTGGTGACGTTGACGACCGTCTGGCCCGCCTCCGGATACCCGTACCCCGCTTCGGCGTATGGGAGCGGGCGGACCTCGTAGAACCCGGCCAGGTGGGTGCCGGGGACGCCGAAGGGCTCCCCTTCATCCAGGTTCGCGCGCAGGCCGATATGGCCGTTCGAGAGCGCGAATACCGATTCGCTCTGGGCGAGGTGCTCGAGACTGAGCTCGGTCTCGCGCACCACCCAGGGCTCGACCGAGAATGCCGGGTGCTGGATCACGGCGCCGGCAGGAGCTCAGCCAGGTCACGCACGACAACGTCGGCCCCGTGTGCTTTCAGCTCCGCGGCCTGACCTACACGATCAACGCCTACGACATAGCCAAAGCTGCCCGCACGACCTGCCTGCACACCGGCCAGCGCGTCCTCGAACACCGCTGCCTGCGCCGGCTGCACTCCGAGCGCCCGTGCGCCGGCAAGGAACGTGTCGGGAGCCGGCTTGCCACCCAGGTGCTCGCGCTCTGCGACGCGACCGTCGATGATGTCCTCGAACAGATCGAGGATTCCCGCGGCGACGAGCACGTCGTGACAATTCGTGCTCGACGACACGACCGCCCGGCGCAATCCGGCGGAGCGGACTGCCTGCACGTAGCGCACCGAGCCCTCGTACGGCTCCACGCCCTGCTCGTGGATCAGGCGAAGGACGATCTCGTTCTTGCGGTTGCCCAGCCCGTCGATCGTCGCGGCGCCGGCGGAATCGTCGGGCGAGCCCTGTGGAAGCTCGATTGACCGCGAGCTCAGGAACGAACTCACCCCGTCGTACCGAGGCTTGCCGTCGACATACTCGTCGTAGTCGCCGACCGGATCAAACGGTACGAACTGCTCCCCGTGCTCTCGCGCGCGCTGGGCCAGATACTCGTCGAACGTCGTCTTCCACGCGGCGGCGTGAACCTTCGCGGTCTGGGTCAGGACGCCATCGAGGTCGAACAGGCACGCGACGATCGGCTCCGGCAGTCCAAGCACGGTCAGACCGTATCCGACCGGTTGGCGCACCGGCAGCCGAGTAGGAAGGATCTTCGCGACACAAGCGTCTCTAGTGGTTGAGTGGCCGGACTGGGCGGCCACCTGAAAACCGCAAAGGCGGGAGCAAGATGATGGCTATTTCAAGGACGGCGAAGTTCCGCGCAGGTGGCGCCGGCACGCTGGCCGGCGTGGCTCTGCTGCTGGCGGCGTGCGGCAGCGGCAGCTCGGGCTATGGTGCCGGCAGCGCCCCGGCCAGCGCGAGCGCGACCACCTCGGCCGCGGCGGCGACCGGTACCGCGATCACAACCGCGAAGGGCCATGTCGGGACCTTCCTCGTCGGTCAATCGGGGCGGGCGTTGTACCTGTGGGTCGCCGACGGTAACGGAAAGTCCAGTTGCTCGGGGTCCTGCGCGCGGGTGTGGCCTCCGGTGAGCGCCACCGGGACATCCGTGGCCTCTGGCGGGGCGATGACCGCGGACCTCGGCATGATCACGCGCGCTGATGGCACGAAGCAGGTCACATATAAGGGCCATCCCCTCTATTACTACGTGAGCGACACCGGGTCCGGCACGACAAAGGGCCAGGGAAGCAACTCGTTCGGCGCGAAGTGGTGGCTGCTGACTCCCTCAGGCGCGGCGATCACGTCGAAGGGCTCATCCTCCGGCGGCTCCTCCACCAAGCCCGCCTGGGGCTGATCCCCCGGGGCCTGCGTGCCGGACCTCACCGCCGGTACACGCCCCCGGAGTGGTGTCCGCGCCGCTGACGGGATCGGCACGTCGATCGGCCGGCCGCGCGGGACGGCCCGGCCGATCGGCCCGTGGGCGTTCGCCGGTGTAGCTGTCGCGTCGTTTGGCGGCCCGCTCGCGCTCGCGGCGCTGTTCGCGCCCACCATCCTTGGCGACGCCAGCAGCTCAGCAGGGCTGGCGACGCTCGCCGCTGTGGTCGTGTTCACGGCGCCACTGGCGATCTGGTTGCGCTACTCGCGTCACGTCTCGGGCTCCGGAGGGCTGTATTCGTTCGTCGAAGCGGCCACCGGACGCCGAGTTGCGCTCGTGCAAGCCGGAGTGTGGGTGCTCAGCTACTTGCTGTACCTGATCTACACGACGCTGCAGATCGTCTACGACCTGCTGCCCGGAATTGTGCCGGGCGAGCGCCGCTACCAGACGGCCCTGGCGCTCCTGATTCCAGTGGCGCTCGCCGGAGTGATGATCGCCGGGCGAGGCGCGGCGCTGCTTGTCCTGGGGGTGATCGCCGCCGGGCAAGTTGCGCTGGCAGGAGTGCTCGACGGCGTGGCGATCGGGCACCTCTCAACGCCGCCGCGCCCGGCTTGACCCGGACCGCGATACCCGGCGTGAGCCTGGCGCAAGAGTTCGGAGGACCAAGCCTGGCCGAGGCGATCGGGATCGGCGTCGCGGTCAGTGTCGCGGGAGTCATCCTCTGCGAGTACCTCGCACTCACGCGGCTGGTGCACGCGATCGGCGGCTGGCGGATGCGTCCGGTGACAATCGCGATCGGTGCGGTGATGGTGCTCGCGGCACCGATCACCCTGATCGATCCGCAGGGGTTCTACAGCAGGCTGCTCGAGCCGTCGCTGATCGCGCTGTGGCTCAGTCAGCTGATCGTGTTCGCCGTGTACCCCAGCTTCGCCCGCAAGCACGGCAACCGGCTCGCACCCGCGTGGGCACTCGCCGCGGTGGCGGTTGGGCTCTCGCTCTACGGGCTATGGACGGCAATTCAGAGCGCGACCAGCTGAGATGCTTGCGCCGTCGGCGCGAGCTCATGGGAACACCTGCTCGCCGGAGCGCTCATCGACGATCCGAATCGCGGCCGAAGGGCACCCTTCGGCCGCCGCCAGCATCAGCTCGACAGAGCCGCGGCCGACCACGCGGGCAACGTCGTCGACTTCGAACACCTCGGGCGCAATCACCGCGCAGTCGCCATGAGCCGAGCAGGCACTTTCCTCGATTTCAGCGATGTAGGACATCTGGTACCTCCGTTCGTGATCAGCTTTAGGACTTCAGGGAGAGCTCTGGGCCGGCCCACCAGTAGCGCAGCCACTGCCGTACCGGCCCGGGTGAATAAGACCTCGAACTCGCGCGATTCGAGGTCGCCGTCGGCCACGTAGCCGTCTGCCAGCTCGGCGTGTCCGACGTAGTGGATCCGGACCCCGTACTGGTCCGTCCAGAAGCGCGAGATCGGGGGGCTGCCGGGGTCGATGCCGAGCATCGTGCGCGCCGCGCAGGCGCCCTGCGCAGCAGCCGCTTCCCAATGGCAGCCGGGGACCGGGCGGCCCAGCGCCGGGTCGAAGGTGACCGCGGCGTCGCCGGCGGCGTAGATCCAGTCGAACTGACTCTGACCATAGGCGTCGACCGGAACGCCTGCGGCCGGGAGGCTGCTGCCCGAGAGCCAATCGAGGGCGGGACGCACGCCCACGGCCACTATCACGTGGTCGGTCTCGAGGACGCCGCCATCCGAGAAGTGCAGAGCGCTGAGGGAGTTTTCACCGGACGCTCCGGTGACTGTTGTCTCGCATCGAACGTCGACTCCCTCCGAGCGGTGCAGGCTCGAGAACCACCCGCCGAACGGTCCCAGCACGCGACTCAGTGGCGCCGGTCCGGCCTCGATCACGGTGACCTGAGCACCCTGTGTCCGTGCCGCCGCAGCGACTTCGAGACCCACGAAGCCGGCCCCCAGGATCGTCACGCGGGCTCCCGGCGTGAGCGCTCTGCGCAACCTGAGCGCATCCTCAAGGGTGCTCAGCGCGGACACGTTGCTGTAGCCACGGAGGATGGGCAGCTCACGCGGGCGGCTGCCGGTGGCGATCAGCAGCCGGTCGTAGCGCAGCGTCGAGCGGTCAGATAGCTCGAGCAGATGCTCGGCGGGAGAGAGCCGGACCGCGCTGACTCCGAGCAGCAGGTCGACGCCATGATCCGAGTACCAGCTCCGCGGGCGGAAGCGCAGCGACTGCTCGGAGCGCTCGCCGCTCAAGACCTCCTTGGACAGCGGCGGACGGTCGTAGGGCAGATGCGTTTCGGCGCAAACCATTCGCAGCGCTCCGCTGTAGCCCGCGCGCCGAAGTGTCTCGGCGGCACGCTGCCCGGCTAGGCCGCCACCGGCGATCACGATGCCGTCGGTCATCGCTGAGTGGCTACGGTCGCGAGCGGCCCAGGCTGGCGATGGCCCAGTCGCATGGCTAGCAATACCACCGCGGGCGCGGCGGTCACCAGGACCAGCCCGATGAACCACAGCTGCCCGGCGTCGGTTCCCTCCGTGAACGCGTGCACGAGTCCACCGAGCCACGCCAGGACCGTGAAGCGGTGAATCATCTTCCACCGTCGGTTGCCGATCTTCGATCGCAGGTAGTACGACAGGCCGAGGAACACCATTCCCCAGCCGGCGATGATTCCGATCGAAGTCGGAAGCGTCTTATAGGAAAGGACGAACGGGACCGTCACGTCGAGCAGGCTTGGATGCAGGTACTTGTCGCCGATCAGCGCCAGCGCATGGACGACGATCGCGGCCATCACCGCGAGCGACAGCGTCTCGTGGATGCTTCGCCGGTCCGGACCGCCCGCTTTGATCAGCTTCCCGGCCATCGCCAGCCCGACGCCGGCCGATGCGCTCGAGAGCACAAGCGCCGCCGTGCCGGCAGCCCGGCTCGTGATCCAGAACAAATATTGCGAGGGATCGGTCATGGCCCCAGCTCGTATGAGAAAGGGTCGAGGACCTCGAACCCACCGTCGTCGTAGACGATCAGCCCGCCGTAGGGGAGCCACTCGGCAGCCGTCGCAGGACCGCTCAACAGCGCGGCCTTGCTCAGCGCCTCGGCCTGGACACCGGTCGGCGCAAGCGCGGTGACCTGCACGATTCCCGTGAAAGCGGGGCGCCCGGTCGATGGGTCGAGAAGATGGTGGGAGGGTCGCCCGTCGCGGTCGAGCCAGCTCCGCTTGCCGATTCCGCTCGTCGCGGCAGCTCCGGTGCGGAGCTCGAAGCTGTGGAGCACCTCGTCGTCGAAGGGACTCGCGACCTGGACCGGGCGCACCAGCCCCCGGGCGCCCCCGAAGCGCACGTCGCCGGCCGCGGCCAGCGCGTAACTGGCGTGGCTGCGCAGGACCGGCGCAAGGAGATCTCCGAACAGGCCCTTGGCGATCCCGCCACTATCGACCTGCAATCCCGGCGGACGCGTGACCGTGCCCTTAGCGGAGTCGACGCTGATCCGCCTCCACGCGGCTTCAGCGCTCGGCCGCGCGGGCTTTCGCGCGGGCGCCCAAAGCAGGGCCTCCACGAGTGGGACCGGCTCCGCACGCAGGTCTTCGGCGTATCCGGCGTCCTCGAGCGCACCGACCAGCGTCGGATCGACCAGTCCAGCCGTCCAGCTGGCGACCTTCAGCGCAGCCTCGAGGAAGCGCCCCATGGAAGCGCTGACCGGGATCGTGTGCCGAGGGTCGTGGTTGAGGCGCGAGAGCTCGCTCGCCGGATCGAAACGCGAGAACTGCTCGTGCCAGCTTTCCAGCCGTTTGCGGGTTCGCGCAACGGCCTCCCAGGCCGGTCCGGCCGGCCCGCTGCCCTGCACGGCCACCTCACAGCTCCCGCCGAAGCACGGAAACCGCTCGAGCACTTCCACATCTGAGATGAGTTGCCCGGGCATCACGACTGGCTGGTGGTGACTGGGCTGGTCGTGCCCGAGCTGGACGAGGAGCTCGAGTTGTTCGATGAGCTCGAGTTATTGGACGAGGAACTCGCGTTGTTAGATGAGCTCGCGGTGTTAGACGAAGCCGCGGTGTTGCTCGAGCCCGTGCCGGCGCTGGTCGCTGAGCTCGTACTGGCGGTGGTCGCGGTCTTGCGGGCCAGCGCCGGGTCGTGACCAGAAACAAGTTGCACGAAGATCATCGCCCACAGGGCGAGGAACACGGTCGCCGCAATCGTCACCATGCGCTTGCGGATCGCCGCTACCCGGTGCCGGCGGGCCTCTAGCCGCTCGGCAATTCGCGGGTCGACCGTTCGTGGCTGTGGGCTGGGCAGAGGCCGCCGAGCGGCGGGGTTTGGGAGGGCATGGCTGTATCCGTCTGGAGGGGTCATAGTGGCTCCATCTCATCGACTGGGGACTATGGTCGGGCCGCTGTGTCGGAACCCCGTGAGGAGGACCTAAGAAACGCTTATGAACCCGAACGCCGGCCGGCATGGCCCGCCGAAGTGACCCGATCCCGCGCTGGCTGCGAACCTGGTGAGGTGGGAACGGGTGCGGATAGCTGGGCAAGTGAGCCGACGCGATGCTGAGATCGCCCACGTTCCGCAGCTTCCGCGCTGATTTGAGATCGCTCGCGGACGAAGATCTCCTGGAATTGTTGGCCGCCGGGGACTCACGCGCCCTAGAGGTGATCTTCGACCGCCACAGCGGCCCGGCGTTCTCACTCGCCTTTCGGATGTGTGGGCGACAGACGATGGCCGAGGACATCGTCCAAGAGGCGTTCCTATCGCTGTGGCGCAGCGGCGCCAGGTACGACCCGACGCGCGCTAGCGTCCGCTCGTGGGTGCTTACCGCAGTGCGGAACCGAGCAATCGATGCTTTCCGCCGTGAGTCGGTCACAGCCAGTCGCGACGTCGCCGACGACGAGGCGGCCGCTCGTCTCCCGGCCCTCGAGCGCACCGACTCCGAAGTCGAGCGGCGAGAGGACGCGCGGCGTATCCGCGTTGCGCTCCAAGAGCTCCCTGCCGA
>CATPAX010000162.1 GCA_955652215.1 uncultured Solirubrobacteraceae bacterium
CTCGATTACCGGTTCTGTCTGCGTGGTGTGCCGGACATAGGCGAGCGTCAGGCGCGTCCCGGCTTCAGCCAGGACCCGCCCAAGCGCGAGCGCATCCCGATCGCTGAGCGTGTCGTCGTAGGAGATGATCGCGTGTGGCACGACTGCGGCTCCGTCCGTAGCTAGAGGGTCTTCAGCGGTGTTCGCCACGATGTCCTCCGCTCCCTGCATCGCGGGGCGAGCGGACCGCAACAAACCACGGACCCGCGTGGAGCACATTACCGCCGCCAAGCTCGCTGACGAGCCCCTCGGGGTCGAAGTAGCGCTTGTAGACAGTGAAACGCGAGCCGTCATTGAGCACCCGCTCCTGCCACTCCTCCCGGTCATGATCGGGGCGCGTCGCGCTGTCGACGACTACCAGCTCTGCCGCAACGCGGCGCGCGTCACTAAGGAACCAGTTGCGTTCGTCGAGCGTGAGGTGACCATAGAAGTGCCCGGTGAACAGGCGCCCGAACGCGTCACGATCGAAGTCGAGCTCGAGTGCGTTGGCTTTGACGAGTCTTGCGTTCGGCACTCGCTCCCGAGCGACGGCGAGCATCCGCTCACTCTGGTCAAGCGCAGTGACCGGTCCGGGCAGGTGCTGGGTCAGGAACCCGGTTCCGCATGCGACATCGAGCGTCGTGACGGCCGGTAGCGTGGCGAGCGCCGTAGTGAGCGCACGGAGGTCCTCCTCCCAGCCGGGCCGATCACGCCGCGCGAATACGCCTTCGCCGAGGTACCACTCGTCGTATTCGGGTGCCCGGGTGTCGTAGTACTCCTTCACGAAACGCCTCCTGCTGTGTACCCGTAAATACCCTCTCCTGGCCTCCGGTGGTGGTAGCCTCATGTGGGCAACTCCTGGACGCCGCGCGGATCGGAGTGGTCCAACGGTTCGTTCTGGGACGAAGACCATCGGAGACGGTTGCTCTGCGGGCCACTGCGCCTTTCCAACAAGACGAGGTGTTCCTTTTGACGTCCACGAGTCAACGCGTCCACTATGGCGGGCAAAGCGGCGACTGAGGCCATGTCCGAGCCTACGACGTTCGATCCTCCCGCACCCGGGCAGCTCGCGATCGAGGTCAAGCGCGAAGCCGAGTCGATCGTCGTCTCGCTCACAGGCGAGCTCGATCTCGCGACCGTGGAGGCATTTGACCGGAGCCTGCGCGAGGCGGAGGCGGCATCGCCCGCGAGGCTGGTCGTCGATTTGGGCAGGCTCGCCTTCATGGACAGCACGGGTCTTCAGACGCTGCTCCGGGCGGCGGAGCGCGCGCACTCGAGCCAGTACCAGCTCGCGCTGCGGCGGGGGCCGAATCAGGTTCAGCGGGTGTTCGAGCTCACGCGCACGGTCGAGGCGTTCAGGTTCGACGACTGACGGGGGCCGGCGCCCGGTATGCCTTAGTCAGGAAGCCGCTGCGACCGGGGCTCGCGATCTCGACTGCGCTGAACCCGCTCGCGCCGAACATCAGCTCGAGCTCGCGACGGGTGTAGTTGAAGATCGGGCAGTTTCCGATGAGCTCGTAGCGGACCTTACGCACCGGGCCTTTGATCAGCGACCAGGCCGGAAAGGATCCGACGACGCAACCTCCCGGTGCACACAACTCGAACATCCGACGCGCGAAGCGATGCGGCTCCGGGATGTAGTCGAACAGGCCGAGCGCCAGGATCACCTCGAACGGCGGCTCGATCGGCGCGCTGAGGAAATCTGCGACCTGGAGCTCAGCGCGGTCGTGGAAGCGCTCGAGGCGATCCCGGGCAAGCTCGATCATCGGCTCGGAGAAATCGACTCCCAGGTACCGCGAAGCTCCGGCCTGGAGCACGAATTCGCCGATCCGCCCCGATCCACAGCCGACGTCCAACACCCGTGGCTCGGAGTAGGACCGAACCGTCTCGACCGCCAGCTGGCGGCGTCGGAACAGCCCTGCCCGCAGCGTACGGACGCTCAGCCGCTCGTCCTCGTAGAGGTCGTCGAACTGCTGAGCCTTCTCGCGAAACCGGCTACGTACGCGCAGCGAGTCTTGCATGCGCCTCACCATACGGGATCAGCTCGAAGCTGCCGGCGATCGCCCGGAGCGTGCCGGCGGCAGCTCGGCGAGCCGTGTTGCGCTGCGCCGCTCGGAGGGCTCCGTGCAATCGCTGCGAGGTTGCCGCGTTGCGCGGCAGGTCGGCGTCGAGGGGCTGCGGGTCGAGCTCGTGCGGGTGCAAATACAGCCCAGCGAGGGAGCCTGCTTCACGCAGACCACGCAGAACCAGCCGTCTCGGCAACACAGCCCAGTACGACGCCCCGCCCACCGGCACCCGGGCATGGGCGGTGCGCCAAACCGCGACCGGGAACTCCCAGAGCTTGCGCCCGCCCGCGAGTGGCAACAGATGCGGGGCGACGGTGGCTGGCGTCAGGCGGTGGCGGATTCGGGGGCTGTCGTGCTGGCTTGAGTCGTAGAGGAATCCTTCCTCGGCCAGCACTTCGAAGGCCCACTGCGCCTCGCGCGTGATCGAGAACGCCGGGGCGCGATACCCGATCGGTGAGCGGCCGGTGAGCCGCTCGATCGTCTCTCGCGCCGAGCGCAGGTCGGCAGCGAACTCGCCACGGCTCTGGCTGTGAACCGGACGGTGGCAGTCGCCATGGCAGCCGATCTCGTGCCCGCGTGCGGCGATCTCGGCGACCAGCTCAGGATGAGCGCGCGCCGCCATGCCGAGGATGAAAAACGTGGCGCTGGCCGAAAGCTCGTCGAGCAGCCGGAGAAGCGCGTCCATCTGACGGGCCAGCGCCGGCCCGGCACTCTCCCATTCGGGAGTCCCGATTCGGCGACGCACGAGCTGGTGCCAGTCCTCGAAGTCGACGCTGAGCAGGAGCGTCTGGCGGACGGCACCGGAAGCCGGAGGCGTGGAGCGCACGCCGTCACGTTACGACAGCAAGCGTGGACCACGCCGTCTCCTGAGCGGCCTCGCGCTCCTATCCTCGGCCACATGCCCGTGGATCGCGCCGGCGCCTTATATGACGAGATCGGCGACGCGTACGCCGGACAGCGCCGCACCGAACCCAGAATCGCTGCCCGCATCTGGAGTGCGCTCGGAGATGCGCACACCGTCCTGAATGTGGGCGCCGGAACCGGGTCCTACGAGCCGCGGGACCGCGTGCTCACCGCCGTCGAGCCGTCGGCCGTGATGCGGGCACAGCGTCCCGGCGATGCCGCGCGCTGCGTCTCCGCCGAAGCGGAGTCGCTCCCGTTCCCCGACGGCTCGTTCGACGTTGCGATGGCGATTCTCTCCGATCACCACTGGCGCGATCCGATCGCCGGCCTGCAGGAGATGCGTCGCGTCGCCCGTCGTGTGGTGATCTTTCAGTGGGACTCGTCGAGCCACCATCGTTTCTGGCTGATTCGCGA
>CATPAX010000163.1 GCA_955652215.1 uncultured Solirubrobacteraceae bacterium
AGCGTCAACTCGTTTCATCACCAAGCGGTGGACCGCCTCGGCGACGGCCTGTGCGCATGCGCGTGGGCGCCGGATGGAACGATCGAGGGGATCGAGGATCCAGCGCACGCATTCGTCGTGGCGGTGCAGTGGCACGCCGAGACGCTGCAAGGCGTACCCGGCCAACTGTCCCTCTTCCAGGAGCTCGTCGGAGTTGCCGCCCGGTCGCCTCAGCTGCGACGAGCTGCGTAGCCGGACAACTGATTGACGAGCGGGCTCGGATCGAGTTCGCCCGAATTTCCGCAATTCTCACGCCCGTTTGTACACGTGGCCCAGGCCCAGAGCGATGCGCAGTCGTATCGTGGGAAGCACCTCATGGGCACCTCCCTTGGTCAGTCCCGGTTCCTGGCTGAAGCTCAGTGGGCCGAGTGGAACACCACGGTCGATTCCTACAGCGTGGGAGTCGAGGAAGAGGTGATGCTGCTCGACCCGCAAAAGAGTTGGGGGCTGGCGCAGCGGATAGAGGACGTGCTGGAGGCGCTTCCCCCGGCGCTGGTCGGCTACATCAGCGCCGAGACGCATCAGTCGGCGATCGAGCTCAGGACCGATCCGCACCTATCCGTGAGCGCGGTGATCGCGCAGCTGCGCCGACTGCGCAGCGAACTGGACACGGCGCTCGCTCGCATGGGCCTCGCGGCCGCGGCAGCGGGCATGCACCCGCTGGCCCTTTGGTCCGAGACCGAGGTGACATCCGCCACCCGCTATCAGCAGATCCGACGCTCGATGCGAGCCCTCACTACCCGGGAGCCGACGTTCGCGTTGCATGTCCACATTGCGGTCCCCGATCCCGAGCGCGCAATTGATCTCTACAACCGGCTCCGGGCCCACCTTCCGTTGCTACTGGGGCTGTCGGGCAACTCGCCCTTCTGGCGCGGACGCGACGCAGGATTCGCCTCCACGCGCACGATCCTGTTCCAGGCCTTTCCGCGGACCGGGATGCCGCGACGGTACGGCTCCTACTCCGAGTGGGTGGAGACGGTCGACCTCCAGGTGCGGGCCGGCGCGCTCCCTGATCCGACCTTCCTCTGGTGGGACGTCCGCCCCCAGCCTCGCTTCGGGACGGTCGAGGTCCGGGTGATGGATGCCCAGTCGCGGATTACCGAGACCGCGACCCTGCTGGCACTTGTCCAGTCGATCGCTCGCCTAGAGCTCGAAGAGGGCTATGTGTCAGAAGACATCGTCTCAGCGGAAGAAGTGCTGGCGGAGAATCGCTTCCTGGCCGCTCGCGATGGCGTTGATGCCCGCTTGATCGACACCACTACCGAATCGCTGCGCCCGCTTCGCCGGCAGCTCATCGAGCTCCTCGAGTCCGTCCATCATCATGCCGCGGCCCTCGGTTGTTCGGAGCATGTCGGGCGGGTCGCGGCACTGGCAGCGGCTCCCGGTGCCACTCGTCAGCGAGCTCACCCCGCCGACGAGGCGGGGCTCGTGCGCCTGGTGGCCACGCTATCCGGCGATTTCACGGACTAGCCAGGCTTCGTAGCTGGGGTGCAGCACAGCTCGGGCCGACGTGTACGGTGGCCGCATCTCGGGGCACGTCCCCCGGGTTACTACCCTCAGAGGGGTGTCCCCGCGTGCTGACACGTTCGATCTCGCGGGCTTGCGACTCAGCTCCGGTGAGGGAAGGCGTCTGCATCTGGACGTCGCGATCGACCCGTTCGTCCTCGGAGGCGAGACCTATCCGGTCGGCACGAGTCCCGTCCCGGTGCAGCTCGATGTCTCACGAACGACCGGCGCTGGATATGCGCTCCGGATCCGGTTCGAAGCGACGGTCACCGGGCCATGCATGCGCTGCCTGGAGCCCGCCGCGCCCACCTTCCAGCTGGAGGCGCGAGAGGTCTCACAACCCGGCGGCAGCGACGAGCTCGACTCGCCGTACGTCGAGCAGGGCGTGCTCGATCTGCGGGCATGGGTGCGGGACTCCCTCGCGCTCGAGCTCCCCGCCTCGCTCCTGTGCGAGCCTGGTTGTGCCGGGCTGTGCTCGGTGTGCGGCGAGAACCTGAACCGTGCTGGCAGCGGGCATCATCATGAGCGCCCCGCCGATCCCCGCTGGGCGAAGCTTTCAGAGCTGCGGCTCGAGTAGCGCCGGTGCAGCGATCGAGTCGGCGGTTACACTGGCACGCGATGGCCGTACCCAAGCAGAAACAATCTCACGCCCGCACCGCTCAGCGCCGCGCGCAGCACAAGGTGCACGCGCCGGCCTACAACGCCTGCCCGCACTGTCACAGTCCCCGGCTACCTCACCGCGTCTGCCCGGTGTGCGGGACCTATAAGGGGCGCGAGGTCATCGCCTCCGAGACCGACGAGCAGTCCGGCTGAGGGCCGGCGACGGGGGATCTGACGGTTCTCCTCCGATGGTGACGGTCGCCGTCGATGCGGGCGGAGCGGATCTCGGGCCTCGCGAGGTCGCAGCCGGCGCGGAGCACGCGGTGGCGCTTGGGATCGCGGTCATGCTGTTCGGTCCGGCACAGGAGCTCGGCTCGGTAGCCGCCGGCGTCGAGGTGATCGACGCTCCCGTCTCGATCGCGAAGGCTGCCGATCCAGCGTTCGCAGTGCGCTCGACGCCTGAGGCCTCGATCGTGCAGGCCGCGCGGGCCGTCGCCGACGGCCGAGCGCAAGCGCTCGTCTCCGGCGGCTCGACCGGCTCGGCGCTGGCGGCCGGGCTGTTCAACATGAAGCGAGACCGCGGTATCTATCGCCCGGCGCTCGCGTTACCGGTGCCTATGCCCGGTGGATCGCCGGTGCTGCTGCTCGACGTCGGTGCGAACGTGACCTGCCGACCGGAGCATCTTGTTCAGTTCGCCCACATGGGGGCTGGCTTCGCTCAAGCGGTCATGGGAATCCAGTCACCCCGCGTGGCGCTGCTGTCCAACGGCGAGGAGCCGGAGAAGGGAACGCCCGAACTGGTGAGCGCGCACGCGCAGCTTGCGGGCGACAGGGGAACCGGGCTCAGGTTCGTCGGGAACGTCGAAGGGACCCAGGTAACAGGTGGCGTGGCGGACGTCGTGGTGATGGACGGCTTCACAGGGAACATCACGCTGAAGCTGATCGAGGGCATATCGGCGCGAACGCTGCGCGCCGTCCGCGACGCGGCAATGGCGTCGCCGCGCGCGAAGCTCGGAGGGTGGCTGCTGTCGCCTGCCGTCCGTACTCTCCGCGAGCAGATCGATCCGGAAGGTCCGGGTGGTGCATACATGCTCGGCCTTCGGCAGCTCGGAGTGATCGCCCACGGGCGCTTCACCCGGCGCGGTTTCGCGCGGGCGATCGAAGTCGCAGCGCGAGGCGTTCAGGAGGACGTGATCGGCCGCACGCGGGCGGCGCTGGTGGCGGCGGGCGCGCTCAGGCATGCGCCGGGGACTGACGACGAAGCCAGCGGCGCTGCGTCCGAGGCTCCGGCTACGGTGTCGCCGCGATGACTCGTGAGCAAGTCTTCTCGCTGATCCGCAAACATCTCGCGGACGAGCTCGAGCTGTCGCCGGAATCGATCGAGGAGGACAGTCGCTTCCGCGAGGACCTCGAAGCCGACTCGCTGGACCTCTACACACTGGTACAGGAGCTCGAGGACGCCTACGGGGTGAAGATCTCAGACGAGGAGGCGGCGAAGATCCTTACCGTCGGCCAAGCAGTCGATTTCGTCCTGGCCAGCGGCAGCGACCGATCGCCCGTCGCCGGGGAGAGCCCGACCGCGCGCACGGCGCTCGACAGCGAGTGAAGGCGATCGGCGAGCCGTCCTCCGAGCGCAGGGAGGCCGCCGGCCACGGCCTTCGCGAGCTGCTCGATGAGCTGCCCAGTGACCTGGTGTTGCCTGTGTTCACGCACGCGTCGTGGACGGCCCGGCGCTCAGAGTCTTACGAGCGGCTCGCGTTCCTGGGCGACAGCGTCCTTGCGCTTGCCGTTACCGCGCACCTCTATCCGCGCCTCGAGGCCGAGCATTTCGGAGCCGGGCGCCTCACGAAGATCAGGGCTCAAGCGGTGTCGGGTCGCTCTTGCGCCGCAGTAGCCGAGCGACTGGGGGTTCCCGAGCGCCTGGCCGTCGCCGCTCCGGCGGCCGTTGCCGGAAGCTTCGTCACCACTGAGCGCGTGCTCGCCTCGGTGATCGAGGCGGTGATCGGCGCTTGCTACCTGGCCTTCGGCTACGAGCCCACGGCTGAGGCGGTCGTAGATGCATTCGCCCCGGAGATCGACGACGCGCTCGAGAACCCAGTCGACTATAAGTCGGCGCTCCAGGAGCGGCTGGCCCGCCGCGGGGCGCTCGTGACCTACGAGGTCATCGAAGAGCAGGGACCTCCACACGATCGTGTGTTTGCGGTCAGCGCGACGATCGACGGGGTGGCGGTCAGCCGCGGCAGCGGGCGCAGCAAGAAGGACGCCGAGCAGGAGGCCGCTCAGGCGGCGCTGGAGAACCTGGGGTGAGAACGTGCAGCTGAAGACGATCACGCTGAAGGGCTTCAAGTCGTTTCCCGACCGCACCCGCCTCGACTTCACCGAGGGCGTGAGCGTCGTGGTCGGACCAAACGGCTCCGGAAAGTCGAACATCACCGATGCGGTGCTGTGGGCGCTCGGCGAGCAGTCGCCGGTGGCGGTCCGTGGACAGTCGATGCAGGATGTGATCTTCGCCGGTGCTCCAGGCAGGCAGGCGGCGAGCGGGGCGGAGGTCGAACTCGTGCTCGATGACCCCGATGGAGTGCTCGGGCTCCCCACGCCAGAGGTCTCGATCGTGCGCCGGCTCGACCGCAACGGGGAAGGCGAGTACAGGCTGGCGGGTGCCCGTTGCCGCCTCATCGACGTGCTCGAGGTGCTCTCGGAGACGGGACTGGGCAGGGAGATGCATTCGGTCATCTCTCAAGGCCGGGTCGAGTCGCTGGTCACCTCCAAGCCGCGCGATCGCAGGCTGCTGATCGAAGAGGCCGCCGGACTTGGAAAGCACCGCAAGCGCCGCCGCCGAGCGCAGCTGAAGCTCATCCGGACCCAGCAGAATCTCGACCGGGCGCTCGACGTCGAGCGTGAGGCACGCTCGCGGCTGCGACCGCTGAAGCGCCAGGCCGAGGCGGCGGAGCTCCATGCTCGTCTCGAGCGCCAGACGCTCGAGACCCGCTGGGAGATCGCGCGCGACGATGTGCGCTCGGAGCTCGAGCAGGTCGCGCAGGCGCAGGCGAGGGCAGACGATGCCCGCGCTCGCCGCGCCGAGGTGGAGCGGGCGGTGCAGTCGATCGGGGAGCGGCGCGCCGCCGCCGAGGAGGCGCTCGCGAGTCGCAGCGCGCAACGCGAGGAGCTCTCGCAGCGCTGCTTTACGGCGCGGTCTGCGAAGGAGCGGATCGGATACCGCGTCGAGGCGTTGCGCAGCGCAGCGCAGACGCTCCAGACGAGGCTTGACCGCAGCCACCGGCTGCTGGCCACATCGCGCGAGCCGGCCGAGCAGGAATCAGACGACGGGGCCCAACAGCGGATCGCCGAGCTCGAAAAGTCTCTCTCGGCACTTGACTCCGAGCGGGAGGTAGAGCTTGCGCGAGAGCTGAGCGAGCTCGAGCAACGGCTCGAGCTCGCTGAGGAAGAGCACTCGCGGCTTGCCGGCGCGGTCGAGGAGTCCGCTCGCCTTCGCGCCGTCACTGAGGAGCGCGCCGAGCGCGCTCACGGTGAGCTTCGCGAGGCAGAGCGCGCGGTGGAGGCGGCGAGACGCAACGCGGCCCGGGCCGGGGGCGACCTGGCTGCCGTCAACCAGTATCTACGCAGCCAGAGCGCCGGAGCCGGCGAAACGGTCCTCGCCGACGATCTCGATGTGCAAGCCGGCTACGAGCTCGCGGTCGCCGCCGCGCTCGATGGCCGCCTGCGGGCGAACGTCGTGGACGATCGTGCCGCGGCAGGAACGCTTCTCGATCGAGCTGGCGCCGACGGCGGCCGCGCACTCGTAGCGGAGCCCGCTCCTGTCGCTGGGGGTGCTGGCAGGCCCGCGCCGCCCGTGCCCGGCGCGGAGGCGCTCGCCAACTGCATTCGCGGGTCCGGACGCTCCGCAACTTTGGCGCGGTTGCTGCTTGCCGATACGTGGGTGGTCGATTCTCTGGAGGTGCTCTCCGAGGAGTTCTCAGGCGTCGCAGTGACGGCAAGCGGCCGACTGTGGTCGGCGCGGGCTCGGGAGCTCCTCCAGGCCGCCGCCGGCGGCGACGAACGGACGCTCGCAGAGCGAAACCGCCGGGAGGAGCTGGTAGCGGCGAGCGAGGCGGCCGTCAACGCGGAGTTCGCGGCGGCCAACGCAATGAAACAGGCGGCCAGCGCCAGCAGCGAGTCAGAGGCAGCCCGCACGGGCGCGATCGCGTCGCACCGCGCGGCGGTCCGGGAGCGCGACGAGGCCGACGAAGGCCGCCGCAGCCT
>CATPAX010000164.1 GCA_955652215.1 uncultured Solirubrobacteraceae bacterium
GAACGAAGACAGAAACTCCGTCAACTATCGCGCCGAGATCGCGAGGTCGCGTGCGGCGGGGGCAAGCCTGACCACGCGCATCAGCCGCAGGTTGGTGTCGTAGATGGCCACCGTACCTCGCAACAGCGAAGACGATGCGACCACGCCGTGTGCGGCGTCGAGCTCGAACGAGCCGTACGGAGCCTGAGTCCTCGCGAGCAGCGCGCCGGTCGCGACGGCGGCTTTGTCGATCGTGCTGCCATAGCCACTGGTCAGGAACGCATACTCGCCTGAGAACACGAGATGCTGGGGTGATGCGCCGACCGGCACCTCGAATAGCGCCCGGCGATCTCGTGATCTGAATGCCGTGACCTTCGGGCCACTCGCCGAGGTGACCCACACCTGCGCGCCCGACGGGCTGAACTTGAGGTCGTGCACTGGGAACCCCGGGTGAAACGTCCCAACCAAGCGGGGATGAACCAGGTCAGCCGTGTCGACGATCGAGATCGTGTCAGCTGACTCTCCCAGGGCGACCCACAGGCGGCGCCCGTCGGGGGAGAAAGTCAGATGGTGGGCCCCTGATCCGACATTGATCGTACTGGTGGCGCGGAGGGTCAGCAGACTGATGCTCGTCAGCGTGCCGGCGGCGTCGTCGGTCACATATGCCCACCGACCGTCGGGGGAGACAGCTGGAATGTGCGGCGAGCGAAACCCGCCGATCACGCGCAGGACGCGGAGCGTGCGACGGTCGAGCAGCGTCACGACAGCGCTGCGCGGACTGACGACGACCACGATGCCGTGGCCCACTGCGACATTCTCGGGGTCGGCGGCCACGGCGATCCGGGAGGCGATCCGGGCGCTCGGGAGATCGACGACCACCAGACGGTTCTCGGTCTCGGCCGTCACGAGCGCCTGAACCTGGAGGGGGAG
This sequence comes from uncultured Solirubrobacteraceae bacterium, assembly GCA_955652215.1. The sequence continues at coordinate 910 of CATPAX010000164.1, forward strand.
TGGCGTTCTTACGCCGGTGCCGGAGGACGTGGTCGTGGGCGACGCGGTAGCCGTCGAGCGCGGCGCGGTGGTGGCCTGCGTCGCGAGGTGCGAGGTGCTCCCGCAGGCGGTCAGTGCTGCCAGCGCGACCAGCATGCTGGGTCGAAGTGAGCGTTGCTTCATGGGCGGTGTACGAGCGTGCCAGCGCCAAGAGTCCGTACCGGCGCGATGGACCTGTCGCGTCCCCCCGCACGTAGAGGGGACAATGGCGCTCTATGGCGACCCTTCGTGCTGAGCTCATGCCAGCGGCCGCCGAGACGCTGACTGTCGAGCGCCGCTTTCCTGTGCGCCGGGGGCGTCGCCAGCGCAGCGAGCGGGCGCTGATCCGCGGTGCTCAGGCAGGCTCGGAGAGCGATCTGGAGGAGCTCTTCACTCGTCACTGGCCCCGTGCCTACCGAGCCGCCTACCTGATCGTGCACGATCACGCCGCCGCGGAGGACATCGCCCAGGAGGCGTTCATGTCGGCGATCCGAAGCCTCCATCGTTTCGACCGCACTCGCCAGTTCGCGCCGTGGCTCGGGCGGATCGTCGCCAACCGCGCGATCGACTGGACCAGGGCTCGAGCCGCCCGGCGAGAGGCGACGCACGAGCTGCCAGAGCGCGCTGGGCCAGGAGACGGCGCCCGAACCGGATACTCCGAGGAGATCCTCGAGGCGCTCCGGACCCTCTCGCCAGAGCATCGAGCCGTGGTGGTCATGCGCTTCGTGCTCGAGTACACCCCGGGGGAGATCGCCGAGGCGCTCGAGCTGCCTCGAGGAACGGTGAACTCGAGGGTCCGGCGCGCGCTCGACGTCCTCGACGCGCGTCTGCGGGAGGCCGACCTGACATGAGACGCGGGCGTGAAGCGAGGATCAAGCGGCTCCTGCAGGAGGTGCGGATCCCCGACGAGCTCGGGGCCCAGCAGCGGGCCTGGCCGGTGGCTCGTTCGGCCTTCGCGGGGCGGCTCAGCGTCCCACGACGCAGAAGCCGCCTGCGGTTTGCCCCGGCGCCGGCGGTGCTGCTGCTGGTCGCCGGCGTGCTCGAGCTGACTCCGGCAGGGGCCGCAGTCCATCGCTGGATCGAGAAGACTCTGAGCCCCCCGCGCACGGTGAGCATGACCGCGATGTCGTTGCCCGCGCCAGGGAACCTGCTGGTGTCCGGACCGCTCGGGGCCTGGATCGTCACTGGCCACGGTGAAAGTCACCCACTCGGGCCCTGGACGGGTGCGAGCTGGTCTCCGCATGCGTTGTACGCGGCGGTCACCAGCGCGGATGAGCTGGCAGCGGTCGATCAGCACGGGAAGGTCGCCTGGCGCATCCCGGCCGCCAATCCCCGAGACGTAAGCTGGTCGCCGCCGTCCGGATATCGCATCAGCTATCTGAGCGGACCTGCGCTGTGGGTGGTCACCGGCAATGGGTTACCGCGATATGGCATCGGACCGAACAGGTGGCAGCTCGCTGGCGATGCGGCACCGGTCGCTCCGGCGTGGCGACCCGATCCGGCCTGGCGTCCCGGCCGCCAGCTCAGAGATGAGCTGGTCTACGTCTCTGCGAGCGGCTCGGTCGTCGCGGTCGACGGTGACACCACGCGGAAGCTATGGCGCGCGCGCGGGCCCAACTTCCCGACAGTGCTGTCCTTCTCGGCCAACGGTGCTCGTCTGCTGGTGCTGGCACAGCACGCGGCGACGGTGCTTGACGGCGCCGGTCGCCACGTCGCAGCGATCTCTCAGGCGGGCCGGGACCCATTCATCGCCGGTGCTCTCTCACCCGACGGCAGGACGCTGGCTCTACTCAGCTACCGCACTGTCACGCTCGTAGATC
>CATPAX010000165.1 GCA_955652215.1 uncultured Solirubrobacteraceae bacterium
GACGGGGCGCGAGGCAGCGCGTATCCGTGCCCGTGAGTGGCTGCTCCCGCAGATCTTTCGAGCCTACCGAGGACGCGTGTTGCTGGGAATCGGCGAACTCGCTGCGAGGCGATTCGCCGAGCTGGCCCCCGGCAGCCACGTGGATCTGCTCGCGTACCCGAACTACCGAGCCGACTCATTGCTGGCTTGGCCGGACAACGACCACGGGGAGGCGAGCGAGCGCATTCCTCGACTGCTGTTCGTCGGCGAACTGTCGCGCCGCAAGGGTGTCGACGTCCTCGCGAAGGCATGTGAGCAGCTGTGGAGCGAGGGTCTCGAGTTCGGCATTCGCTACGCGGGAGCCGGTCCGATGGACGGATTGGCGCGCGCCCACGCCGCGCGCAGCGGCGGTCGGGCGGAGGTCCTCGGTCAGGTTGGAGGCGAAGTGCTCCTCGACCTCTTCCTCACTTCTGAGGGCTTCGTCCTTCCCTCGCGTTGGGACGCGTGGGGCCTTGTCGTGCACGAGGCCCTCGCAGCAGGACTGCCCGTCGTCGTGTCGGATAAATGCGGCGCGAAGATGCTCTGCGACGGTTGTGGTGTCACCGTCCCGGCGGGCAGTCCACCGAGCCTAGCGGAGGGGCTGCGTTGGTGCATCTCGCTCACCGCGGGCGAGCGAGATTCGATTCGCTCGCGGGCTCGTGCTCGCGCGTCGGAGATCACGATGGACCAAGTCGCCGACGCACTGGTCGGGCATGTGCGCGAGGCGCTCGCGCTCGACGCCGCGGGAGCCGCGCTCCGGTGATCTCGCGCTACCGGCAGATACTGGTCTGGGCTTGGCGGGCCCTGGTGCTCGCGGCCGCGGCCCTGATGACGGCGTCACCAGCGAGCTCCGCGTCGCTGCACCGAGCACCGGCACTGCCGGGACCGGCGTTCCTCGCGTCGGGGCTTGTCGACGACCCGCTGTTCTCGCTTTCGCCACCCTCGGTTCGGTCCCAGTGGTTTCCGCGACTGCAGGCGCTGGGCTCGAAAATCGTGCGGCTCGACACGAGCTGGGCTCTGATCGCGCCGAGCACGCTGTCCCCAGGATTCGACCCGTCCAATCCGGCGGATCCTCACTACAACTGGTCCTCGCTCGACGGTCCCATAGAAGATCTGGTCGCGCACGGTCAGACCGTGGTGGTAATGGCGCGCGGCGCCCCCGCGTGGGCGGAAGGGCCGGGCATGCCCCCGAATCTCCAGTTCGCCGGAACATGGATGCCCGATCCCAGGGCGTACGGTGAGTTCGCTCATGCCCTCGCGCTGCGGTATTCGGGGCACTTCCGGGTGAACGGGCAGCTCCTTCCACACGTGGGCTACTTCCAGGCCTGGAATGAGCCGAACCTGCCGCGGTACTTCATGCCGCAGTGGGAGCGCAACGGCAACGGGCCCTGGATCGCGACCGCTCCGGTGATCTACCGGGCGCTCCTGAACGGGTTCTATGCCGGTGTGAAGTCTGCTGAGCCGGGCGATACGGTGCTGTCAGCCGGGTTGGCACCGTACGGGGATCCTCCTGCGACCGGGCAAGGCAGGATGTACCCGGTCACCTTCTTCCAGCAGATGTTCTGCCTGGGCCCGAATCTCCGGCCAAGTGGCCCGTGCCCAAATCCGCCGCACGTCGACGTCCTCGACATGCACCCGTATGCGATCGCCCCGACCGTCAAGGCACGGGTGGCGGGGGATATCAGCGTTCCCGACCTAGGCAAGATCTGGAGGATCCTGCACGCTGCCGCTCGCTACCACCTGGCGCTCCCCGCGACACCGAAGTCGCTGTGGGTGACGGAGCTCGGTTGGGCGACCGTGCCGGCATCGTCGCCCTCGCCGACCTCGCTCCTGCGTCAGGCCCGCTTCCTCTCGTTGGGCTTCTACGTGCTCTGGCGCCAGGGAGTCTCGACCGTGCTCTGGTTCCAGCTGCGCGACCCGCCGGGGCAGAAGAACAGCTTCGCCGGCGCCGGGCTCTGCTTCGGGACGGGCGTAGCCAAGCCATCCGCGGCGGCTTTCCGCTTCCCATTTATCGCGATCCCTGCTCAGCACCATAAGCTCACCATCTGGGGCTTAGCTCCGACTCCCGGCACGGTCGTAATCCAGAAGCTCACGAAGCGCGGCTGGAAAGCGGTACTGACGCTCACGACCACTCCCGGCGGGGTGTTCTACACGAACCACCGGCTTGGCTCGCATCTCCAGCTACGAGCGAGGGCAGGCTCCGCGATCAGTCCGGTCTGGGCAACCAGCGGGCCGATGTGAGCTTGTGCTGTCCGCCGGACAGCACGTGCCAGGGGTCCGGAAGTCTCGTTAGACTCGGCCGGGCCCGTCGCGGAATGTGGGTCAAGACGAGCGGACGATGCGCTGCCCAGTCCGGGGGTCTACCAACGCCGACTCGATGCTGACTCCCGAACTCGCAGCCTTACGCCTGCAGCGATCCACCACGGCCGTGAGCTCGCTCTCGGGGCGCGCGCTGATCGCGGGCACCGCTTCGCTGCTGATCTGCCTGTTTCTCAGCCCGCGGTTCATTTTGTTCCTGCGCCGCCGGGAGTTCGGTCAGAACATCCGCGAGGAGGGCCCCGAGGGGCATCACATCAAGGCGGGGACTCCGACCATGGGCGGTGTCCTCGTGTTCATCGCGTTTGCGATCCCGTTCCTGATCCTCTCCAAGCGCGACTGGCAATCGCTCGGCGTGTTCGGCGCGACC
>CATPAX010000166.1 GCA_955652215.1 uncultured Solirubrobacteraceae bacterium
CGACGAACCCGTCCTTGACGAGGTCGAGCATCGCCTCGCGAACCGGCGTGGCGGAGACGCCAAAGCGCTCCCCCAGGATCGGCGCGGAGTAGAGCTCACCCGGCTTGAGCTCGCCGGCTACCAGCGCCGCCTCGAGCGCACGCCGCACCTGGTCGCGAAAGCTCCGGCTTTCGACGATCGAAAGATGGCTTTGCCGCACCGCGGCACGACCGCTAGCTGACGACATTCCTCCGAATCCCTCCGGCGCGCGGGGTCTGCACCCTACACCACTAGGCGCCAGCCGCAACCGCTTGCAATGTACCAGGTGCAATGGTATATAGCACTCTCCTACAGGCCGTACACGCAGGCGAACAGGCACGCGACGAGATTGGAGCTACTGGTGACTGCGTCGACAGGAGAGGTCTCGGGGAGCGCCCCCCAGCGCCGGTCCCGGGGCCGCACGTCGCTGAAGCGCAACGAGGTCGGCCTGCTCGGCTCGACCGTGTTTGCGCTGGCTGGTGCCGCGCCCGGCCAGACCGTGTCGATCGTGCTTGCGTCGCTGGTCGCGGCGTCCGCCTACGCGACGATCCTGCCGCTCGCGATCTCGGCGCTCGGACTGCTGTGCATCGCAGTCGCATTCCAGCGGCTGAACATGTGGCGCCAGAACGCCGGGGCGACCTACGAGTGGGTATGCCGAGCGTTCAGTCCGTACGTCGGGAACCTGGTGGGCTGGCTGATGCTCGTCGCATTCGGCGGCTTCGTGCTGATCGACGTGATCACGATCGGCCCCAGCGTGCTCGCGCTGCTCGGGTTCTCCCCCAACAACCAGCTGGCCGGAGCGATCGTGATCGCGATCCTTGGATCGGCGCTCACCGCCGTCGCGGTCATCGGGCTCCGTCCGAGTGCGCGCCTTCAGGTGGCTGTCGCGCTGATCGAGTACACCATCCTCGCCGTCTTCATCGTTTGGGCGTTCATCGAGATCTATCTCGTCCACAAGTCAGGAACCGTGAGGCCGTCAAGCGACTGGCTGACGTTCAAAGGGACCGGAGCAGGCGTGTTCAGCGCTGCGATGGTGATCGCTGTCGCCTCGATCGCCGGTTGGGACGGCGGGATATACGTCAACGAGGAGACCGAGCGCCCGGAGAAGAACCCAGGGCTGGGGGCGGTCATCGGCGTCGCGATCCTCGGCGTCATCTTCGTTGTCATGTTCGCCTCCTTCCAGGGCATAGCTCCGATGGCGGCGCTGAACGCCCACTCCGCCAACGCTGCGGCGTTCGTCGGGCAGCGCCTCGGCGGCACCGCGGGATTGCGCATCATCTCGCTGGCGGTCGTGCTCTCGGTGCTGGCGACTACACAGGTGGCGATCATCGGAACTTCGAGGCTGATCTTCTCGATGTCGCGCGACCGGGTGCTGCCGGCACGCCTCGGCGAGATCAGCGAGCGCTTCCGGACCCCGGCCTTCACGACCGCGCTCCTGGGCGGGGTGATGATCGTCCTCGGCATCATCGACATCTATGCCACCTCGGTGGCGACCGCGATCAGTGATCTCGTCACGATCAGCGGACTGCTGTACTCGCTCTTCTATGCGATCACCGGTCTGGCTGCGGCGTGGTTCTATCGCCGTTTCATCGGCCGGTCGCTTAAGGACTTCCTGATCCTCGGCGTGCTGCCCCTGGCCGGCGCTGGCCTCCTGCTGTGGGTCGCCTACAAGGCGGCGGTCGCCCTGACATCGACCGAGAAGGAGATCCTCGGCGGGATCGCAGTCCTCGCGATCGTGATGACGGTTGTCGCACTCAAGGTGTACAAATCCCCGATCTTCCAGATCAAAGCTGAGGCGGCAACCACGACCGAGCCGACCGTGCATATCGGCGTCGACTGACACACCAGCTGGGCAGCCCGGGCCCTCGAGAAATGAATCGGTTGGACGGACAGGTGGCGATCGTGACTGGCGCCGCGCGGGGCATCGGCGGCGGGATAGCCCGTGTGCTTCGAGGTGAGGGCGCAGAACTCGTGGTGGCAGACATTGATCGCGAGGCGGGCGAGGCCTGCGCGGCGGCGCTCGATCCGAGCGGTGAGCACGCCATCGCGGTGGCGACCGACGTGACAGTGCGCTCCGACCTCGATGCGCTCGCGCAGGCTGCGCTCGAGCGCTGGGGGCGGATCGACATCCTGGCGGCCAACGCGGGCATCTATCCACACATCGCGCTGGTGGATCTCGACCAGCAATCGTTCGACCGGCTGATCGCGATCAACGTTCGCGGTGCGATCTTCGCGACGCAGGCCTGCATCGAGCCGATGGGACGGAGAGGCTACGGCCGGATCGTGCTCACCTCGTCGATCACAGGCTCGATCACCGGCCAGCCGGGCTATGCCCACTACGGGGCGTCGAAGGCAGCAATGCTCGGCTTCATGCGCTCGGCCGCGCTCGAGGTCGCGGACGCGGGGATCACGATCAACGCGGTGCTTCCGGGCAACATCCGCACCCCCGGATTCGGCGACCTCGGGCCGGAGCACGAGCGGGCCATGCTTGCGGCGATCCCATTAGGCGTCTTCGGTGAGCCCGAGGATGTCGGCTGGGCTGTGCGCTTTCTCGCCTCGCCGGAGGCGCGTTACATCACCGGGCAGACGCTTGTCATCGACGGGGGCCAGGTTCTTCCCGAGAGTGGCTGATGAGAGCCTCGCAGTACTACGCGGCGGTCGACTCTCACACCGAAGGGATGCCGACCCGGGTGATCACGGCGGGCTTCGGGGCGATTCCGGGCGATTCGATGCAGGAGCGTCGCCTCTACTTCGAGGAGCACCTCGACCACCTGCGACTGCTTCTGATGCGCGAGCCACGAGGACACTCCGCGATGTCGGGGGCGATCCTGCAGCCCGCCACCCGGCCCGATGCGGACTGGGGGGTGCTGTTCGTGGAGGTCTCCGGCTGCCTGCCGATGTGCGGGCACGGCACGATCGGTGTCGCCACCGTCCTGGTCGAATGCGGGCTTGTCACTGTCAGCGAGCCGCTGACAGTGATCCGCCTCGACACTCCCGCGGGGCTCGTCGTGGCCGAGGTGAGTGTCAAGGACGGTCACGCTGAGCGGGTAAGGTTGCGAAACGTGCCCGCGTTCGTGAGCGAGCTCGACGGCACGGTCGAAGTCGACTCGCTCGGCCCGATCTCCTATGACATGGCCTTCGGAGGCAACTTCTACGCCCTGATCCCGGCCGCATCGATCGGCATCGCTCCGAGGCCCGAGAACGCGCAAGCGCTGATCTCGTGTGGGCTGAAGGTCATTCATGCCATCGCGAGGGCCGCTGCACCCGTCCACCCGGTGGATCCCGCGATCCGCGGCTGCAAGCACGTCGTCTTCTACGAACCGGGAAAGAACGGAGCGCACGCACGGAACGCGACCGCGATCCATCCGGGATGGCTCGATCGATCTCCGTGCGGCACCGGCACCTCGGCACGCATGGCGCAGCTATACGCGCGCGGCGAGCTGCCGCTGCATCGCGAGTTCATCAACGAGTCGATCATTGGCTCGCGGTTCGCAGGAAGACTGGTCGATGAGCTCGAGATCGGCGCGCTGCGCTGCGTGATCCCGGAAGTCACCGGACGGGCCTGGATAACCGGCATGGGCCAGTACCTGCTCGACCCGAGCGATCCGTTTCCCGCCGGGTTCTCGCTGTGAGCCGGCGCCGGGGAGCCGGCGCTGTACGGGCCAACGGTGAACAGGTGGACGCGCGGTGCGGGTGATCATCGTTGGCGGTGGCGCTGTCGGCCTGTGCGTGGCCGAATCGCTCGCGAGCCGCGGGGCCGAACCGTTGGTGCTCGAGCGCGACCGCTGTGGCTCTGGCGCCTCCGCCGGCAATGCCGGATGGATCACTCCCTCGCTGTCGAGCCCGATCCCCGGACCAGGGGTTATCGGCGAGTCGCTGCGATGGCTGATTGACCCCTCCGGACCTCTGTGGATTCGCCCGACGCTGTCTCGAGCAATGCTGACTTGGATCGCGTGGTTCATGGCGAGCTGCACGCGAGCGCGCCACAGACGTGGGCTGGGCGCGCTACAGGCTGTGGCGCCGCTTGCGGGTCCCGCGTTCGATCGGCTGGCGGGGCGCGGGGCCGAGTTCGAGATGCACGACGACCCGCTGCTCTACCCCGCGTTCGAGCAGGCCGAGCTGGAGCATCTCGATCGGGCCTTCCGTCAGCTGAGCGCGGTCGGTACCCGTCAGCCAATCGAGCCGTGCACGCCGGCGGAGCTACGGAAGCTCGAGCCGGCGCTCGGTGAGCACGTCGTGGGCGGCTTCCGGGCCCAAGAGGAGCGCCGCGTACGGCCCGAGCTGTTCGTGTCGGCCGTGCGGCGAATCCTTGGCGATGCCGTGATCGAGGAAGCCCCGGTGAGCGCAATCGTCCCGGAGCGCGGCGGATGGGTCGTGCGCTCCAGCGCAGCGGAATTCCATGGCCAGGGGGTTGTGCTCGCGGCCGGCACCGCAACTGTGGAGCTGCTGGCGCCGCTCGGCGTTCCGCTCGCCATTCTGGCGGCGAAGGGATACAGCCGGACTTTCGCGTCCGGTTCGACGGCGCCGCACCTGCCGCTCTACCTGGAGAAGCCGAAGGTGGCGATCAGCGTCTTTGACGGCAGCGTTCGGGTATCAGGAACGCTCGAGCTTGGGGCTCGGGACCTGTCGCTCTCGGGCAGACGGCTGGCGGCGATCACCAGAGCGGCGACCGGCGCACTTCCCGCCTGGGACGTGCCGGTCGAGTCGCACGACTGGGCGGGGATGCGATCGCTCGCACCAGACGGACTCCCGTTGATCGGCGAGATCCCGGGCTTCGAGCGACTGTATGTCGCGACAGCACACGCCACGCTCGGGATCACGCTCGCGCCGATCGGAGCTGAGCTGCTGTCCGACCTGATCCTCGAGCGCAGGCGCGATCCTCTACTCGCAGCGTTCGATCCAGCGAGAGCAGCCACGAAGCGTCGCGTCGCATAGGATGAGCCGGGATGAGCGAGGCGAGCAGCGGCGATGGTTATGCGGTCTCGAGCCTCGACGAGATCGGCGAGGGCTATGGCTTTCGCAAGATCCGGCGGGCGCTCGGCGTGACCGCGTTCGGGATCAACGCGATCGTGCTGCCACCGGGGTTCGACACCGGCGTTCACTACCACGAGGAGCAGGAGGAGACGTACTTCGTCCACCAGGGCCGAGTCGCGATGCGGTTCGGCGACGGCTCAGAGCACATGCTGGGACCGGGTGGAGTCGTCCGCGTCGACCCCCACACCCACCGCGGAGTGCGGAACGTCGGCGAGGAGGCGGCGGTGATTGTGGTAGCCGGTGGCAAAGATGGATACGTGGGCCGCGATGGCCAGGCAGTGGGACAGCATCCGCTGCACGGCCGGTCTGGTGCGGCGTAGCCGCGACCGCAGCCGGATCGCCGCCACCCCAGATCCAGGGCCAGCGGACGCGCGCACGCTCGTGCGCTGAGGACCATCATCGTTAGGGAATAGGCCCGCCTAGTCCGTATCGGGGTCCGGCTCGGGTACCTCATCCGGCCCGGGCTCGGGGACGGCCGGCGTCGCTGGCTCCTCGGGCGCCGGCACGGTTGCGGGCTGCTCAGGAGCCGCGGGGGTCCCTGGATCGGGAACCGCCGGGGTTACCGGTGCGTCTGGAACGGCGGGAGTCGCCGGCTCGACCGGCTGTGGGACCTCGGCGTATGGCGGGGGTGAGTGCATGCCACTCCGCTACCCGCAACCTGGCCCTAACCCACCGAACGTAATCCGTCATGTGCCGCGGGGTACGGTGCTGCGACGGCTCCCCCGGTGCCTTACTTACACTCACCCGCGCGTGAACCCAGTCTCTGACCTCATCGCCGAGCTCCCTATAGGGGAGACGATCGAACTCGCTCCCGAAGCGCCACCGCTGCCACCGGCGAGCCGGCGCGAGCGGCTGGCGACCACGGCAAGCGACTTCCGGCTCGGGGCAATCGTGTACGTGGGGGCGCTCGCGCTGCTGTTCTGCGTCGCGCTGGTCAACGGCGCGATCCGCCACCACTCGATCGGGAGCCAGCTGGTCAACTGGGATGGTCACTGGTACTACTGGGTTGCGGCGTCCGGCTATCCGCACCACGTGATGCACATGCAGACGCGCCTGGGGTTCATGCCGCTGTATCCGCTGTGTATGTGGTTCGTGTCGCAGGTCCTCGGCTGCTCTTTGGTCGCTGCCGGCGTGATCGTGTCGGCGATCGGAGGATTCATCACGGCGCTGCTCGTTCAGCGGCTGGCCACGGGATGGTGGGGTGAGGCCGCGGGCCGCCGTGCGGTCGTCATGTTCTGCCTGTTCCCCGGCGCTGTCGTGTTCTCGATGGTGTACAGCGAAGGCATACTCCTGCCGATGGCGGCGGGGTGCATCCTTGCCCTGGAGCGCCGGCGATGGCTACTTGCGGGAGCCCTTGCAGGCGTCGCGACAGCGATCGAGCCCGACGCATTGGCGCTCGTCGTCGTGTGCGCGGTCTCGGCGATCATCCAGATTCGCCGGCTCGGGCTCCGCAATCGCGAAGCCCGACGGAGCCTGCTTGGGCCGCTCCTGGCTCCGGCCGGGGCAGCCGCCTTCGCCGGATTCCTTTGGGCCTGGACAGGGACTCCGTTTGCCACCTACACGACCCAGCACTACGGCTGGAGCGAGAAGACCGACCCACTCGCGCTGCTTCACCTGATCGAGGGGCTGGTCTCGCAGATCAACTTCAACCACTTCAATCACCCCACGATCAACCTCAACCTGGTCATCGGGCTGCTTGGTGCGATGGTGTTGATCGCCGGACTCGCGATGCTGCTGTCAAATCCGCGGCAGATCTCCCCCGAGGCGTTGACGTGGACGATCGCGATCAGCTTCCTGGCCCTGACCTCCGAGTACGTGTGGCCCAATCCCCGCCTGCTGATCACCGCGTTTCCCGCGATGCTGGTGTTCGCACGGCGGCTGCAGGGAAAGCACTACACCGCCCTGATCGCAAGCAACGCGCTGCTGCTCATCGCGCTGAGTGCGATCACCTACGTCGGAGTCACGCTAAGACCGTGAGCCGGGCTTGAACAGCTCGACCTGAACCGGACTCGCGTAACCGAACCTAACCGTGACGTGCTGAGGGTATTCGCCGCCGAGCCTCGCGCGCAGGCTCAGGTATCGGGCGTAGTTCGCCCTCGAACCGGCCGGCCCATTGGTCTGACCTTCGTGGGTTGAGATCAGCCACAGCCGAGGACAGCGCCCTGGAAGCGCGCGCAGCTGGGCCTCGGTGAGCGACGCGTAGTTCTCGACATAGATGGGAGAACTTCTCCACGGGGCGGCGGGCAGGATCGGTGACGGCGCCCCGCGTGGCACCGGCTCGGAGAGGTAGTAACGGAACGCCATGCGCCCATCGGACGGATAGAACACTGCGCAGTCCGAGCTGCTCGAGCGTGCCAGCACATACGCGGTGGCGGCCTTCCAGTCCTCCGGAGAGACGCCATAGCTCGCGCCGACCTCGGTCGCCCTAAGCGCAAGCACGACGACCAGCAGCGCGCCACCGGCGAGGGTCGGCACGCGCCGGTCGGTGACCGCAAGCGCGAGCAGGATCGCCACGGGCAGGCTCGCCATCAGCACGTTCCGCGGTATGA
>CATPAX010000167.1 GCA_955652215.1 uncultured Solirubrobacteraceae bacterium
CAAGGCCCGCTCGCCGAAAGGGTCAAGGCTGCCGTCGCTCAGGGCGTCGCGCAGCGGATCTGGCGCCGGGATCCTTCCCTCTGGGGAGGTCCGGGAGTGCCGGAAATCGAAGACCGGCTCGGCTGGCTCACCGTGTCGGAGACGATGCTCGAGCATGCCTCCGAGCTTCACGAGTTTGCTGATCAGTGTCGGGAGGAGGGATACACCGACGCGGTCCTGCTCGGGATGGGTGGGTCCTCGCTCGGACCCGAGGTGATCAGGCGATCGTTCGGCGAGATTCCCGACGGCCTATCGCTACAGGTCCTCGATTCGACCCACCCGGACGTGGTACTGGGCGTGCAGGAGTCGGTCGACATCGAGCGGACGATCTTCATCGTCTCCTCGAAGTCCGGCGGAACGATCGAGACGCTGTCTCACTACCGCCACTTCAAGGCACTGGCCAAGCCCGAGCAGTTCGTAGTCGTGACCGATCCGGGGAGCCCGCTCGAGCGCCTCGCCCACGACGACGGCCTGCGCCGGGCTTTCCTGAACACGCCGGATATCGGCGGGCGCTACTCGGTGCTATCGATGTTCGGGCTCGTGCCCGCCGCGTTGATGGGAGTCAACATCGAGGCCCTGCTTCACCGCTGTCAAGTCGCCGAGCAGAACTGCGCTCACTACGACTCGAGCGAGTCGAACTCAGGGCTCTGGCTTGGCGCTGCCGTCGGAGAGCTCGCGCGGCAGAACCGCGACAAGCTCACGTTCTTCGTTTCGCCGCCGATCGAAAGCTTCGGCCTGTGGGTTGAGCAACTGATCGCAGAGTCGACCGGCAAGCACGGGACGGGCATCCTCCCCGTCGCCGACGAGCCGCTCGGCTCGCCCGAGGAATACGGCCAGGACCGGGTGTTCGCCTATCTGCGACACGTGGAGGTGCCCGACGAAGCGCTTGATCGCGCGATCGAGCAGCTGTCGTACGCCGGGCACCCGACGATCACGGTCCCAGCGCACGGCGCGGTCGACCTCGGCCGAATCTTCTTCCTAGCGGAGTTTGCCGTGGCCGTGGCCGGCTGGACGCTCGAAATCAACCCCTTTGATCAACCGAACGTGCAAGAGGCCAAGGACAACACGAAGCGCGTCCTCGACTCGGGGCAGATCCCCGAGCTCGCGGTGGCCGACGACGAGCGGCTGCGGGCGCTGCTCGCGGACGCTCAGCCGCCCCATTACGTCGCGATCATGGGCTACGTGCCACCTTCAGACGAGTTCGACCGGGCAATCGCCGAGCTGCGCTCGACGATCCGCGCCGCGACGGGCGCAGCGACGACGTTTGGGTACGGACCGCGGTTCCTTCACTCCACCGGTCAGCTTCACAAAGGCGGACCCCCGACCGGTCGCTTCCTTCAGCTGACCTCCGATCCGCAGCGCGATGCCGAGATTCCCGGCGCCGGATACTCGTTCGGGAAGTTGATTGCTGCGCAGTCGGCGGGAGACCTCCAGACGCTGCGCTCGCACGATCTGCCTGCCGAACGTGTGAATCTGGGAGGCGATCCGGTGGCGGGCGTCAAGCAGCTGACTGAGCGGATTGCCTCAATACTGGGTAGCCGCTGACCGACGATGCAGATCGGATCCCTCGCACTGTCTTGAGCGCTGATCGACCCCGCACAGAAGAGACCACAGGGTCCGGCGCCACGACGCTCGAGGAGGGCGCCGGTCATCTCGAGGCAATTCCGGCTACCGATGAGAACCCGCTCGTGGAGGGCCTCGAACGCCTGCCGGTGCACCCGACCGCACTCGTGATCTTCGGCGCCACCGGAGATCTCGCTCACCGCAAGCTCCTCCCAGCGCTCTATAACCTCGCCCACGAGGGCGCCCTCCCGGAGCGCTTCGAACTGATCGGCGTGGCCCGCCGCGACCAAGAGCACGGGGATTTCCAACAGGTCGCGCGCGAGTCGATCGAGCGCTTCTCGCGCCGCAAGGCCGATCCGGAGGTGCTGAGCGCGCTGCTCGAAGACATGCGCTACGTGCCCGGGACGTTCGATGATGACGACGTCTATCGCGAGCTTGATCGCGTGCTGCGCGAGTTCGACGAACAGGCGGGTCAGCCGCTCGACCGCGTCTTCTATCTCTCGACGGCGCCGCAGTTCTTCCCGGTGATCGCCCAAAAGATCGGGACGAGCCAGCTGGACCGCTGCGAACGCGCCGAGACGAGGATCGTGATCGAGAAGCCGTTCGGCTACGACCTCGCGTCCGCTCGCAAGCTGAACGAGCAGGTGCTTGACGTATTCGATGAGTCACAGGTGTTCCGAATCGACCACTACTTGGGCAAGGAGACGGTGCAGAACCTGATGGCGCTTCGGTTCGCGAATGGGCTGTTCGAGCCTGTGTGGAACCGCAACTTCATCGACCACGTGCAGATCACCGCTGCAGAGGACCTCGGGATCGGCAGCCGCGCCGGCTACTACGACAATGCGGGGGCACTCCGTGATCTCGTCCAGAACCACATGCTCCAGCTGCTCTCGTTGTTGACGATGGAGCCGCCGATCGCATTCGAGGCAAACCGGCTGCGCGACGAGAAGTTGAAGGTGCTCGAAGCGATCGTTCCTCCGAGCCTGGATCAGGTCGGATCGATGAGCGTCCGTGCCCAATACGGGGCAGGGGTGGTGGGCGGCAAGGCTGTTCCCGGGTATCTTGAGGAGGAGGGCGTCCCGTCCGATTCGCGCACCGAGACCTTCGTCGCGCTGAGGCTGAACGTCTCCAACTGGCGCTGGGCGGGGGTGCCGTTCTACCTGCGCACCGGCAAGCGCCTGGCCCGCAAGACCACCGAGATCGCCGTCTCGCTGAAGCCCGTTCCCCACCTCGCGTTTCAGAGCGTCGGCTCTCTCGGGGTCAAGCCCAACCAGATCATCCTGATGGTGCAGCCGGACGAGGGAGTGTCAGTCTCAATCGGGGCGAAGATCCCCGGAGCCACGATGCGGATCCGTCCCGTGAACATGGAGTTCCACTACGGGACGTCGTTCATGTCGCAGTCCCCCGAGGCTTACGAGCGGCTGATCCTGGACGCGATGCGCGGCGATGCAACCCTGTTCACGCGCAACGACGAGATCGAGACGTTGTGGGGGATCATCGATCCGATCCTGACCGCGTGGCACGAGGACACCTCATCAGAGATCCCGAACTACCCGTCCGGCTCGCAGGGGCCGGTGGAGGCCGACGCGCTGCTCGAGGGCGCCACGAAGTGGCGGCGCCTGTGAGGCTCAGGCCTCGCGGAATCGTGTTAACGGGGCTCCCATGAGCGAAGATGTCTGGTCGGAGCGCGACACCACGCCTGACGCAATCGAGGCCGCGCTACGTGAGCTGCTCAGGGAGCGCCATGCGGCGAACCACGCGCTTGCCCCAGCCCGGGTGCTGAACCTGATCGTCGTTATCGATCGCGAGTGGAAGGGCGAGATCGCCAACAGGCTCGAGCGTGTCGGGCGCTATCACGCCTCGCGAACAATCTTGTGTGCAGTGGAGGAGGGTCGCGACACGCTCGACGCGGTCGCGGTCATGAGCTACCAGGAGCCCTCCGGAGACGGGCTGGGCGTGATGTACGAAAGTGTCGAAATCGACATGGGCCCCCAGCACCTTGAGCACCTCGAGACGATCGTTGACCCGGTGATCGTCGGGGATCTTCAGACGGTCCTCTGGTGTCCGCACGGTCACGAGGAGGCGGTTCAGGCGCTCCGGGGGATCTTCGATGTGATACTGCTCGACTCGGACGAGGACGAGGACCTGAGATCCGCGCTCGCCGGCGCGAACGATCTGCTCGACAGCGCATACGTCGTCGACCTGGCGTGGCTGCGGACAACGCCATGGCGCGAGCGGCTTGCGGCGAGCTTCGACCCGCCGCGGCGTCGCGCAAGGCTAGGTGCGCTCGACGGCCTCGCGATCCGTCACCGTCCGAGTTCAGATGCGAGCGCGTTCCTGCTCGCTGGCTGGCTGACCTCGAGGCTTGGATGGGAAGCGAAGCCGGTCGACGGCGTCGAAGGCAGCTATCGCAGGGGGACCGCACGGAAGCCTGAAGGAGAGGTCAAGCTGGAGCTCGAGCCCGCCGAGCAGGCCGCTCCCGGGCTGGCCGGCGTGACAGTCAACTGCGGCGAGGGCTTTTCGCTGTCACTCGATCGTGCTCGGGGGGGCCTGTGCGCGAAGGAGCGCTGTGATGGCGTGGAGAAGACCTGGCAGGTTCTCGGGGCATCTCGCGGTGAAGGTGGAATCCTCGGAGAGGGGGTACGGCAGGCATTGCTGCGCGACCCTACCTATGCCCCGGCTCTCGAGGCTGCGAGGAGGTATGTGAATGGGCGTTGAGATCGAAGTGCTCGATCACCCCGCACGAGCCTGTGCGGCGATGCTCGTAGGGGCCTGCGCCGGCCATGGCCATGTGGTCATCACCGGAGGATCGACCCCTGCCGCGGCATATGAGGCGCTGGCCGCCGCGGTCCGCGCCGTCGACGTCGACGTGTCCGGAACGACCCTCTGGTTCAGTGACGAGCGCTGCGTTCCCCCCGATGACGAACGGTCGAATTACCGGCTGGTCAAGGAGGCACTGCTCGATCGCCTCGGCGACCGCTCGCCGCCCCAGGTTCGCCGGGTAAAGGGGGAGCTC
>CATPAX010000168.1 GCA_955652215.1 uncultured Solirubrobacteraceae bacterium
GAGCAGCGGTGCCAGCTCAGATCCGGGGACGCCTCGCGCCGCGAGCGCCAGTGCGAGCAGGTCCGGACGTCCCGCCTCTCCGAGCAGCGCTATCGCCGTGCGCGCCAGGGTCTCGTCCTCGAGGCCAAACCCGGGGTGGATGGCCCGATCCAGCCTGAGTGGCCGCAGGCCGGCAAATGCCGAGACCGGGTCGGGCTCGCGAGCTAGGAGCCGGAGTTCGGCACCCAGCCGGGAGCCGCTGATAGTTGCGAGTGCCCCGCCGCTGAGCGCTTCCTCCACCAGCTCGCGGGTACGCGGCTCGATCGTGAAGCCAAGCCGACTCTGATACCGGGCCAGGCGCATCAGCCGCGTGGGATCGTCCAGGAAGCTCCCGTCATGCATGACTCGCAGTAGTCCTGCGTTGAGGTCTTCGAGCGCGTTTGCTGGGGAGCTCAGCTCCCCCCGGCGCGGACCACCCAGGGCGATCGCCAGAGCGTTGACGGTGAAGTCGCGTCGCAGCAGATCGTCGCGCAGGGTTCCCGGGGCAACCACAGGCAGGGATCCCGGGAACGGGTAGCGCTCGCTTCTAGCGCGGACGATGTCATAGGAGAACCCGTCCAGGCTGACCGAGCAGGTCCCGAACCGGTCGTGCACGCGTAGCTCTCCTCCGAGCAAGCGCGCGAGCGCGCCCGCGTCACCCTCGACGACCAGATCCAGGTCGTACGGCGTGCCGCCGAGGAGCAAATCGCGCACGGCCCCCCCAACCAGGTGGACTCCCTCGAGCTCGGACAGGCGCGGGAACAGCGGCGCGGCCGCCGGAAGCGACGCGACTCGGGCGATTAAGGCCTCGGCGCTAGGGGTGCCCACGCCCGCATCTTCGCGCGCCCCGCGGCCGGGCGCGAGCAGCGGTCGCTCAGAATGCGGCGAAGAACCGGTCTGGGTGCCTAATCACGGGGGACCGATTCGCTGCAATCAGCCTCGAGAGCCAGCTCGACATCAGCGCCAAACCCGCGCTCGTGAAGCTCGCGCGCCGACTCGCAGCGCGAGAGCGCCCCGCAGATGACCGGATCACGGTAGACCGCTGCCGCGGCTGCCGCTTCGAGAGCGTGCCGGATAAGCGCGCGAGGACTGAGCGCTCGCTCGCCGCGAGCACCGCCTGATGGCGTGCGGCCCATTCAGCCGCGAAGCGTTCGCCGGCGCCCCAGGGAACGACTGCCGCGCTGCGCCCGACTGCGACATCCACGCACGTGCAGAACGAGAACACGTCGATCACGACGACGACGTCCGCACCATGCTGGTGATGTGAGCGGCCGGTCTCGCCCCAAGTGAACTGAAGCTCTGGCCCCGGGTGACCCTCCACCGCGCACAGTGTCGCAGTCCTGAGCGAGTCATCCGGGGGCTGACCGTACCCGGCCAGCACTACCATCCTGCCGATGCCAAGTGCTCCCCGCCGCTGGCTGCGTCGGGGACTCGTCGCCGGCGTCGTACTGCTGCTCGCGCTCGGAGGCGCGGCGGCGTTCGTCTTGCTGCACGCGCCCGGCAACGTGTCCCACCCAAACGTCGAGTTCACGACTCCGACGACCACTACACCGACGGTTGCGAAGAAGCCGCCGCCGAAAGCCAAGGTCGTGGTCGACACCTTCGAATGGCCTCGCTACGGGTATGACGCGGCGCGCACGCGCTTCTTCGCCAGCAGGCTCGGGCCGCCACTGCGGGTCGGCTGGAGGTTTCAGGACTACGCGCTGCTCGAGTTCCCGCCGGTGATCTACGGGCACACGCTGTATCTGATGGATGACGATGCCTCGGCGAAGGCACTCGATGCGCGCACGGGTCGCAGGCTGTGGGAGACCAAGGTGGGTGTGCTGGCAGCGGCTTCTCCAGCGCTGGGGGTGCCCCAGGGATTTGTGTTCTTGTCAGTGCTGTCGGCCAGTGGGCACAGTCCCGGAAACGGGCGGGTGCTCGCGCTGTCGATGAAGACCGGCCGCGTGGTCTGGTCTCGGTCCGTTCCCGCGGGAACGGAATCTTCGCCGCTCGCGTGGCGCGACGCGCTGTACCTGGGCGACCAGGCAGGCACGATCTATTCGTTGCGTGCCCGCGACGGGCACGTCAACTGGACCTATCACGCCAGCGGTGCGGTCAAGGGTGGCCCAGCATTGGCGAAAGGGATCCTCTATTTCGGCGACTACGCGGGCCGCGCGTACGCCATCAACGCGGCAAACGGTCACCAAGTCTGGGCGGTGAGCACCAACGGGACCGGGTTCGGTTTTGGCTCGGGGAACTTCTACGCGACGCCCGCCGTTGCCTTCGGTCGCGTGTTCATGGGCAATACCGACGGGCGCGTGTACTCCTTCGCGGAAGCCACCGGCCAGCTTGCCTGGGCGACCGGGACGGGGGCGTACGTCTACGCCTCGGCGGCGGTGGGGGTCATCCCGGGCGTTGGGCCGACCGTGTATGAGGGCTCCTACGACGGCCATCTCTACGCGTTCGACGCGCGCTCTGGCGCGATCCGCTGGGCGCATCCCGCGGGCGGCCGGATCTCCGGCTCGGCCACGATCGTCGGAGGCGTCGTCTACTACTCGGACCTGGGCTCGCGGATGACGACGGGACTCGATGCTCGGACGGGCCGCACGGTGTTCACGTTCCCCGACGGCGCCTTTACCCCGATCGTCGCCGATCCCGGCACGATCTACCTGAGTGGGTACTCGATGCTCTACCAGATGCTTCCGGCGCATCACTGAGGCCGCAGGGCGTAATATCCGACGCGACGGAGTAAGAGAGAGCGATCCCCGCCCGTCTTTGACGGCTCAGGACCCTGCCTCGGCGGAACGTGCGTTCGAGGTTTTTGCTATGCTGCTGCGTCTATGCGTTGTCGTAGTGGAAGTCACTGCCACCATTCGGCGGCCCCTGGTCGCCGTTTCTGTGCGGATCACGCGGCGGAGCTCGATCGCATGCGCGAAGAGCTCAAGGATGCCGCTGCAGCCCGCATCGGTCGCGGCCGCCCCAAGCGGTCCTCGACCTGCTGCAGGCCGGGCTGCTACGAGCCTCGCGTCCCGCCCGCCGCGTATTGCGACGCTTGCGCCGCCGCCGGGTACGTTGAAGAGGCTGCTTAGCAGCTAGCCGCTCACCGCTGGCCTAACACATCCGAAATGTCGCCGCCCAGGCTGGGGTGATCCTCGCCCGGCTGATGCTGCGCTAGGGATCAACTCGGGTCTCCTCCGCCGCGCAGCTTGCCTAGCGGACCGGAATCCCGGACCGCTTCAGGTGAGCCTTGATCTCGCCGACCGTATGGCGCCCGTAGTGGAGAATCGAGGCACACAGGACCGCGTCGGCACCGGACTCGATTGCCGCGCTCAGGTGCTCGTGCTCGCCGGCGCCGCCCGAGGCGATCACCGGCACGCTGACCGCGCTCGCCACCGCCGCGGTCAGCTCGAGGTCGTACCCGTCGCCGGTCCCGTCGCGATCCATGCTCGTGAGCAGGATCTCACCGGCACCGCGCTCCACTGCCTCTCGTGCCCACTGGACCGCATCCCGGCCGGTGGCTGTCCGTCCCCCGGCTGAATAGGCCTCCCAGGTTGCCGCGCCAGTTCCGCGCGCGTCGATCGCGAGCACCACGCATTGGGTGCCGAAGGTCTCGGCCAGCTCGCCGATCAGCTCAGGGCGGCCCAGCGCGGCGGAGTTGATCGACACCTTGTCCGCGCCCGCGTCTAACACCGCCTGAGCGTCGGCAATCGAGCGCACACCCCCCCCGATGGTGAACGGGATGAACACCTCGTCAGCGGTCCGCCGCGCCAGCTCCACCACCGTCGCGCGCTTGTCCGACGTTGCCGTGATGTCTAGGAACACCAGTTCGTCGGCGCCGTCCGCGTCGTAACGGGCGGCGAGCTCGACCGGGTCTCCGGCATCCCGAAGATCGAGGAACTCGACTCCCTTGACGACTCTCCCGCGGTCAATATCGAGACACGGGATGACGCGCTTGTAGTGCATCTAGATGTCGAGCGCCCGTTGGCCTTCCGCCACCGTGAACCGCCCTTCGTACAGCGCCGTGCCGACGATCACGCCCGTGAGGTTCACCTGGCGCAGCTCCGCGAGGGCGCGCAGGTGCTCGATCGCCGAGACGCCCCCCGAGTAGATGAACGTTCCGCGGATCACCTCCGCGACCTGCTTCGCGCCCTCAAGGTCGGGACCCTCGAGCGTCCCATCCCGCTCGATGCTCGAGTACACGAACCTCCGCACCCCCCTGGCGCCCAGTCGCTCGATCACCTCCGCGATCGGGATCTCCGTCTGCTCGGTCCATCCAGAAAGCGCGAGGCGCCCGCCACGGGCGTCGATCGAGACGATCAGCCTATTGCCGAGCTCGGCCACGGCGGCATCGAGCAGATCGATGTCCCTGTAGGCGGCGGTTCCGAGGATCACCCGCGCTGCGCCGGCGGCGACTGCCGCCCGTACGTCCTCGATCGTTCGGAGCCCACCCCCCACTTGCAGCGGCACGTCGACCTCGGCCGCGATCCGGCGCATGTGCTCGAGGTTCACGGGTGCGCCGTCGCGGGCGCCGTCGAGGTCCACCAGATGCAGCGCCCGCGCCCCGGCGCCGATCCAGCGTCGTGCCGCCTCGAGCGGGTCGGCGTCGTAGACGCGGGCGCTCTCGTAGGCACCCTGCTCGAGACGCACCGCCTTGCCTTTGAGGATGTCGATCGCCGGGTACAGCAGCATCGCGCGATCAGCCCCGAGAAACGGCGTACTCAGCGCACACCCCGGCGAACGCGCCGAGCATCCGCAGGCCGTCCGTGGAGGACTTCTCGGGGTGGAACTGCACGCCGAACACCTGATCGCGACCGACGATCGAGGCGAAGCGCTCGCCATACTCCGCGCTGCCGAGGACCTCGCCCGGATCCTCGGGTGCCACCGCAAGCGAATGCACGTGGTAGAACGGCCGACCGGACCGGGGCATCCCGTTGGTCAGGGCACAACGCCGCTCGAACGCGACGTCGCTCCAGCCGATGTGCGGCAGGCGCAAGCCGTTGGCACGCAAATGGCGAACCTGGCCCCGAAGCACACCGAGGCCCTCGCTGCGCTCGATCTCCTCGGAGCGATCGAACAGCAACTGCATCCCGAGGCAGATGCCGAGAAGTGGCACGCGACGGTCGACTGCAGCGCGGATCAGCAGATCGAGCCGGAGCTCGCGGAGACGCCGCATGGCCAGCGGAAACGCCCCCACTCCGGGCAAAACCAGCCCATCGCAGCCGCTCAGCTCGTCCGCGTCGCCGGTCATGAGAACCTGAGCCCCGGCTCGCTCGAGACCTTTCTGAACGGACCGGCGGTTGCCCATCCCGTA
>CATPAX010000169.1 GCA_955652215.1 uncultured Solirubrobacteraceae bacterium
CGCAGCGGCTCAAGGGGCATTCGGGGCCTTCCCACGATCCACAGCTCGCCGCCGGAGATGCCACGCCAGGCTTGGAGCAGGACCTCGAGACCCTTATACGGTCTGAGCAGCCCGAAGAACAGCACGATCGGGCGCTCGGCCGCGCGCAGCTCATCTAAGACCCGGCTGTCGGGTCGCAGGTCAGCGAGGTGCGTGAAGGAGCCGTGGGGGACAACATGCACCTTGTCCGGCGCCACCGCGAGGCGGTCGACGAGTTGCTCACGGCCATGTCGCGAGTGGACGATGATCGCGTCGACTGCGTCATACAGCCGCCGCTGCGCCCACGCCTGTCCAGCTCGCGGCTCGCGCGGGAGCAGGTCGTGGGCGGTCAGAACAGTGGGCTTACGGGGCAAGAGCGCGCCGTCGAGCCACTGCACGGCGAGCCATTGAAAATGAACCACGTCCGCCTGCTCAGTGGCCAGATGCCGGTAGCGGAGCATGTCAGGAACGTGCTCGAGGAGCTTGGCGACGCGCCGTCGAGCCGATCCCGCCGGCCCGGGACCAAGTTTGTAGAAAAGCTCGCGGCGGGAGTATCCGTCCGGCTCGGGTGTCTCGCCATAGGGGAAATGGCTGGTCACCAGCTCGACAGATGCACCCGCTCGCGCCAGCGCCGCGCACAGCGCGTGGTCATACGGCGGCGTGTAAGCCGACGGATCGACGATGTGGACCCGCATCAGGGGCGCCCGCCGCGTCCCGCGCGCTCCACCCGCGTAGGCGACGGGGCCTGCGCCAAGGGTCGGCCGGCAAGGGTGGCCAGCCGGCGAGCGCTCAAGCGAGCGGTCTCACCGCCGAGCGGGTGAACACGCGCGGCCTGGTCGCGCGCGAGGCGCCTGACCGCCGGGGCGATCTCGCGCAGCGTGGAGTCACGGGGGGCCTGGTGCACGTGATCGAGCACGCAGCGCACGGGATGCCGGAAGAGCAGCATTGCGGCCGCGAAAATCCTTTCTGCCACGCCGTCGTCCTCCCGGTAGTCGACCCGCAGGCCACGCGCCAGCTCAGGGGAGAATGTGGCAGGACGGGCGATTGCTTCGATCCGCGCACCGTCGAGCGCCCGAGCCAGATCGAGGAGCGGATCACCCGGCACGGGGAACCTGTCGGCCACCAGCACCAAGTCCGCGGGAGGCCGGGCCGATGCCTCGGGCCGGTTGGAAAGCGAGAGCCCGGCGAGCTCATCGAAGCCCAGCAGCGTGTCGAGCGCGAGGTGCCGGGCGCGCTCGAGTGTGGATGAAGACTCGGCCTCGCGACTGGCTCGCGGAGCGTGATCAGAAGAACGCCGGAGGCCGCCACGCCCCACGCGACCGATGGCACGGCGCAGAGCAGGCGTGGGCTCAAAGTCCGTGTAGCGGCGGCCCAGCCACGCTCGCCCGGCGGCGTATCCGCGCCACTGCCGGCGCAGGCCTCGCAGCGAGGTCCGGTAGCGGTGCTCGACCAAGGCTTCCGGTCGCAGCTCGATCCTCCAGCCGGCCCCCTGGAGCCGCCAGCTGAAATCGGTGTCCTCTCCGGCACGCAAGCCCTCGAAGAAGCCACCGAGCTGCTCGAAGGCGATCCGCCTGACCATCAGATTGGCCGCGACCGCCCGGGGCCGGAATGGATGCGCGAGATGTGCGGCCTGGCTGAGGAACCCGCGGGCCGCGCCGAAGCGTTGGACGAGCGTGTCGCCGTTGGAGGCCGGGACAACTTCGCCGGCCAGCGCGCCGACATCGTCGGCGATCGGATCGGCGAAATAGGCTTCGAGCAAGGCGGGGGGGGCACGGCAGTCGGAATCGAGGAACAGGATCCAGTCCCCGCGCGCATGCTCTGCCCCCGCGTTACGAGCGTGTGCGGGGGAGCCCTCGGCGGTTGCGGTGACGACCTGGATGTGGTCGGACTGGGGCGCCGTGCCCGAGTTGTCAGCCAGAATGAGCTGATCCCCGGGGCGGGTGTCGAGCGCCGCCAGCACCGCCGTGGCAGCCAGTGCGGCTTCACTGTCGCCGGCAAACGGCATTACGACACTCACTTCAGGCCGGCTCACTAGCCGCCCCTCCACGAGTACGAGCGATCGCCCCCCGCACCACGTCGAGCTCGCGGACGTGGGCAAAGCTCGTTACCGCGAGTACGCCGGGGATCGCCGCGAAAACTGCCAGACGGGTTAGAAAGCCGATCGTGCCGTGCGTCGGAAGCAGCAGCTCGCCAGCCACCGCGAGGCCACCCATGACCACGACGATGTGGGCGAGTCGACGCCACTCGAATCGGACGTGGAAGGCGCCCCGGGTAAGCAGGTGCATGACGCTCAGCATCACCGCGTACGCGCCGCACAGGGCAATCCCGGCGCCGGCGATGCCGAAGCGCGGAACCAGCACGAGCAGCAGGATCACGTTGGCGGCTAATCCCGCCAGCGAGGCCGGGAAGTTCCGAGTCGTCACCTTGGCCCTCCCCGCGATCACCAGGAACACGACCCACAGTCCGTACATCGCCCACCCGAGAGCCACCCAGGGCAGCGCCCGGTAGGCCCCGAAGTACTGATGCGTGGCGAGGAGACGCAGAACCCACCGTCCGAGGAGGGCGAGCCCGGCGACGACCCATCCGCTGATCAACACGTAGTAGGTGGTCACCAATCCGTAGAGCCGCGCAGCCTCGGCGTCGTCACGGACCGAGTAGGCAAGTGGCGGCCACGCGTACTGAAAGGCGCGCACGATGAACGCGACCGCCCCGGCCAGCTTGATCGCGATCGAGTACAGCCCCGCCAGAGCCGGGCTGCGGTCGTGGTAGACGTAGTAGCGATCGACGATGCTGAGCGCGTAGACGGACGCCTCCGCCGGGACCGTCGGTAGACCGAAGCGCAGGAGCACCGGTAGGCGCTCCCCGAGCCGGGTGCGCAGCGAGCCGATCAGGCGCCCGCGCATCGTGAACCACAGCCCGAACAGCACGAGCGTCGACACGCCGTAGTTGCCAAGCAGCAGGCCGCGAGCACCGAGACCCAGCCCCACCACGAGAACCACTGATGCGGCGATCGTCATGCCCACATTGATCAGCGAGGCGGCGGCATATGTTCTCACGCGCTCATCGACGCGCAGCAGCCCGTAGGCGAGCTCGAGGTTCGTGAACGCCCACAGGCCGAGAACGGCGATCCGGAACGTCGTCGGATCACGGTGGCTGAGGACGACCCGCGACAGCGGGACCGCCGCGGCGGCGAGGGCGGCTGCGGCGATCGTCGTCGCTATCAGGAGGAACACGGTTGCACGGCGGACGAGCGCATCGCGGTCCTCCTGGCTCTGGTCCGCGAAGTAGTAGCGCAGGAAAGCCTCGATCATGCCGAAGCGGATCACGATGCTGATGAAGATCACGCCGTTGCCGAGGAGCTCGACGACGCCATAGCCCGCGGGGTTGATGTACCGCGTGTACACCGGCAGCAGCAGGATCGCGATGAACTTGGAGACCACGTCTGCCACCTGGTAAGCAGCGAGCGCCCTCGTCAGGCGCTTCAGGTAGGCGGTCACGGCGCTAAACGGTAGTGGCGGGTGGCGCTGACTCCTCCCCCGCGGCCCCGCGCCGTCTCGGGTAGCTGTGAAGCGAGGCGCTCTCCCACCCGGCTGGGGATGTCCACGCTAAGCGGGGAAGCGATGCTTAGGAGATGACGCGACGCCCCCAGGCGAATGAGCTGCCGAGCCAGCCGCCGCTGAGCTGGTCGACGCTCACGCCCTGATTGGATGAGTGGATCACCCAGTTGTCGCCAAGATAGATGCCCGTGTGGGTGATGTCCGACTCCGTAGCGGCGCTCGTGAAGTGCGCCGTGCCGAAGAACAGAATGTCCCCGGACGCAAGCTGGTTCATCCGCAGGCGCTGGCTTCGGGGGATCTCGCCGGCCATCTGCGCGGCGGTCCGGCCCGTGATCGCGGCGCCCCACTGCGACCCCGAGAGCTTGAACACGCGCCACACAAATCCCGAGCAGTCAAAGCCACCATGCGCCAGCCCGTCCGACGTGTCGTCGGTGGTCCCC
>CATPAX010000170.1 GCA_955652215.1 uncultured Solirubrobacteraceae bacterium
AGAAGTTCGCCGCGCGAGCGGCGGAGGGCAGGCACTTCCTGCGCGCGCCCTCTATTCCTGCGAGTATCGACCGGCAGGCCAGGATTCATTAGAAGCCGGCAAATGCCGATTCTCGCAGCATGCGCTACGACCCTTGTACCCTGAAGGCAGCGTATGGCCTACGTTGAAGAGAGTCCGGGGCTCGGGGGGAGAATCAACGACCACGCGTCCTCGCTCGGACACGAGTGGCGCCGACTCACGCGTGCAGCCACCGCCGTCGCGCTGCTGACGGCGCCGGCGTTCTTCCTCGTCCTCTTCGAGTCCAACCACCTGAGCCTGCTTGGGTCGCTGATCATCACCGCGCTCGCAGTGGTGATGTTCCGAGGCCTGGTCGAGGTCGTGGTCCGCAAGCTCATCCCATGGCCCAGCCTGTACTCCGCCGACGACAGGCTCAAGCAGGACGACCTGCTCGCCCGCCGCCGGTTCTGGTACTGGCGCTCCATGTTCCGGCGCCTGGCGGTCCTGGCAGTGTTCCTCTTGCTCCTGCTGGCGCTCTGCCAGCTGCTGTTCGCGTTCGCCGGGATCCACGGAGCATTCTTCAACCCGTTCCCCGCGCTACGAAGCATCTACCCCGTCTCGGAGCTGCCTCAGCTGGCCCTGATCTTCGTACAGCTCCCGCTGCTGTTCTTCATCAACTTCGCGATCTTCTTCGGTCCGTTCCTGTTCTTCGCGGTGCGGCAGATCCGATCCTATGAGCCGGGCGATGCCAGCTGGGGAGTGAAGATCGCGGACGTTCGCGGTCAGGCCGAGGCCAAGGAGGAGATCACCCGGGTGATCACGCTCTGGCAGTCGGGGGAGGAGTTCGAGAAGGCCGGCGGCAAGCGCGAGCGAGGCCTGCTTTTCCTCGGTGCGCCCGGGACCGGCAAGACGATGATCTCGAAGGCGATCGCGACGAACTTCAACTGCCCGTTCGTCACCATCCCGGGCTCGGGGTTCGCAGGAATGTTCATCGGTATGGACGCGCTGACCGTGCAATTCCTGGCCCACAAGGCCCGCAAGCTCGCGCGCAAGTGGGGCGGTCAGTGCATCGTGTTCATCGACGAGATCGACGCGGTCGGAATGCGGCGCCAGTCGCTGGGCCCAGGCGGTGGCTCCGCTCAGCCGGAGTCGATTCACGATGTGTGCTTTCACGGCCCGAGCGGCTCGCTGACCGCGACTGGCGACCTGATCATCGAGTCGCGGGTGTGGCGCGAGCGGCTGTTCGAGGCGCGGGCCGAAACCCAGCTCACCGGTTACGCAACGTTCATGAACCGCGTATCGCAGCGAATTCAGCGCTTCTATCCGGGCTTTGGGGGGATGAACTCCGGCGGCCAGGCTCTCAACCAGCTACTGGTCGTGATGGACGGGATCGACGAGCCGCCGGCCTTCAAGAAGTTCTTCACCAACCGCCTCAACACTTTCCTCGATGCGATGTTCGTGATCCCGCGCAAGGTCGGCAAGCTGTCACTGCGTCTGCGGACCCCCGGACCGCGACCCGAGCAGATCTACTTCATCGGCGCGTGCAACGTGCCGATCTCGATGCTCGATCCCGCCCTGATCCGCCCTGGGCGCATGGGGCGTCACATCTGGTTCCGCACGCCGACAAAGGACGACCGCCAGGATATCTTCGACCTCTACCTGACCAAAGTGTCCCACGAGCCCGATCTCGACACCGACCGCCGCCGGGACGAGCTGGCTCGCATCACCAACGGCTACTCGCCCGCGATGATCGAGCAGTGCTGCTCGATGGCGCTGACGCTCGCCCACTCGGAGGGGCGCCGCGAGTTCGGGTGGCTCGACATCGTTGAGGCGATGACAACGGTCGAGACCGGTACCGCCCAGAACATCGAGTACGTGCCGGAAGAGACGCGAGCTGTGGCGATCCACGAAGCCGGCCACGCCGCAGCGGGGCACGTGTTCCTGGAGAAGGACGTTCTCTCGACCCGGGTTTCGATCCGAAAGCGCGGAGGCTCGCTTGGCCACTACCAGGGGATGGAGAAGGACGAGCGGTTCTCCCACTTCCGCGGGCGCGTTCTCGGCAGCCTGATCATGACGCTGGGGGCAATGGCCGCCGAGCACGTGTTCTACGGCGAGAACTCTCAGGGCGTCAGCGGAGATGTGCAGAGCGCAACGTGGCTTGCGGCGACGATGGTCGGTGTCTGGGGCATGGGTCCCGAGCCCGTGCACATGCACCTCAGCCAGGAGGACGTAGAGGAGCACGAGCGCGTGATGAAGCGCCTGGAGATGATTGGGTCCGCGATCATGAATCGCGCCAGTACCGGCAACACGCCATTCGGCGGCGGCGACCCGATCGGGGCGGTGCTCGGCGACCGCGACAAACGGCGCGCTGCCGCACAGCTCCTGGGGCAGGCGTATGTCACCGCCTACGCGCTGATGGCGGCCAACCGCGAGCCCATCGAGCGAATCGCGGACACGCTCATCGAGCGCAAGGAAATCTACGGCGATGAGGTCACCGACCTGCTCTCGAGCGTCGGGCTCCAGCGCCCCCCGCTCGACCTGATGGATGACAGGACATGGCCGACGGTGTGAGCAGCCAGGAGCCGGCGGTGCAGTCGAGTGGGGAGCACGCCGCTCCCGCGCCGGTGAGCGCAGCCGCGAGCGAGCACCGGCACACCGGTATGCGCCGCCCGTCCGGGTCTCCACACTCGCGGAAGTTCGCCGTTGCGACCGCGATACTCGCGGGAATCGGTGTCGCCGCGGCCGTGGTCTCGATCCTCGTCCTGCTGGCGCCGAGTAGCTCGAGTTCCTCCTCCCTCCCCTGGGCCCCGTGGAGGGCGCCCGACGGCGGCCTCGCCGGAGAGCAGGAGATCGCAGCTGAGATCGCTCCGTTCTACCGCTCCAGTCCAGCCAGCCAGCTCGCGGTCGTGACGGTCCAGAACATCGCCTCGGCGACATCTGGCACAACGAGCTCCACCCAGCTCGCGGTGCGCAACCCGACCAGCGGAACGCTGGCAGCGGTTTCCGGCAACAGCGCTGTCTACAACCTCTGCGGCCTCGGGCCAAACTGCAGCATCACGCCTGGAGCGCCCTCGCACGCCCGGCTGCTGCTACTCCAACGCGAGGCGATCGAGCTGGCGCTGTATACGTTCAGGTACATCGACTCGGTCCAGAACGTCGTGGTGACCCTGCCCCCTTCACGTGCGACCGTCACTTGCACCGGTCTGTGCAACTCGATTCACGCCACCACCACCAAGTCGGTCGAGCTCGCGGTTGTGTTCGCCCGCGGGAGCCTCGCGCGCTTCACCGCCCGACCCCTGGACCAGACGCTCCCGGAGCTGCTCCCGCCGACCGTCCAGCAGATGCAGAGCGCACCGGAGGCTGAGCTCGTCAACGTGATCGCCTCGCAGGCCCTCTTCCAGCAGCAGCTCGTGCAGGCTCAGAACGGCAGCACTGTCGTCATCCTGAGCCAGGTACCCCCGCAGTAGCCGGGGGTCAAGGAGAGCGGGCCGGTCTACTCTGCGCGCGTCAGCACCGCGGCGGGGCTCACTTCGCGCGCGTGAGCTCCTCCAGCGCTTGCACGAAGGAGCGGTAGGGCAGCCCGGTGACCTCGTGCAGAGCAGCCTCACAGGTGCGGTTGCTCGACAAGCAGGCATCGAAGGTCCGCTGATCGAGCTCGCGGGTGACGTCTCGTAGCGCCGATCGTGGCACCTCGGGGTGAAGCCAGCCGCGGTCTCCCGCCATTCCGCAGCAGCCGCCAGTCGCCGGAATCACAACCTCATCGGCGATCCTGCCAGCGATCGTGGCCAGCTTTCCCGACAGCGACAGTTGCTCGGTCGAGCATGTGCAGTGAAGCGCGACCGCCCCAAGTTTCTCGGAGATGGCGAGCCGGTCGAGCACCCGATCGTGCACCCATTGCACCGAGTCGAGAATCTCGATCCCGTCGACCGTTTCGTGGAGCAGTTGCTGTGCGCAGGAGCTCGCATCGGTGATGACCGGAAGCTTTCCTCCGTCGCTCCAGCGCTCGAGTGCGCCTCGGATCCGCTCCCCCATCAGCCGGTGCCCGCGCTCGTAGCCCTTCGAGCTCCAGGGCAGCCCGCAGCAATGACCTGGAGCATCCGGTGGAATCCAGAGCGGCATCCCGGCGCGTTGCGAGACGGCGACGAGGGCTTCCGCCACGGTTGGGTGGGAGGCGCACCAGCGCGGGCTCCCTAACACCCGGTTGGGACACGCCGGCAGGTATACCGCCGCGGCTCCCTCGCGCAGCGTGAACGGAAGGCTCGGCGGAGCCGCGGGCGGCATGGTCGCTGTCCAGTTGGGCACATGCTCAGCCCCGACCCGCGATGCCAGCGCGCTCGTGACGGCTTGCAGGGCCGAGCTGCCGAGGACCCGCTCGGACCTGTGCGCGGCGCGCAGCGACCCGCGTACGACGCGCTCGAGCTTTCCGAGGTGCCTCGCCGCCGCGAGCGCCAAGCGCTGCGCCCGAGCACTGTGCTGGCTCCCCCGAATCGCCTTGACGAGCTCTCCGGTGTCGATCGCTACAGGACATGCCCGCTTGCACGAGCCGTCGGCCGCGCACGTCTGAACCGCCTCGTAGTCGTACTGCTCGGAAAGCGCCCGGCGCACGGGGGAGCCGACGGCCTGGCGGGCGATCTCGCGACGGACGACGATGCGCTGCCGTGGAGTGGTGGTCACGTTTCGAGACGGGCACACCGGCTCGCAGAAACCACACTCGATGCACTTCGTGACCTGCTCCTCGATGGCGGGCGCCGACTTCAGATGCCGAAGGTGCGCCTGCGAATCGTTGTTCAGCACCACCCCCGGAGCAAGGATCCCCTTGGGATCGGCGAGCTGCTTGATCCGCCACATCAGGTCGGTCGCCTTATCCCCCCACTCACGGCGCACGAACGGAGCCATGTTCAGACCGGTCCCGTGCTCGGCCTTCAGCGAGCCATCGTATTGGTCCACCACGAGATCGACGAGCTCGTGCATGAACCGGTCGTAGCGCTCGAGGTCAGCTTGCTCGCCGAGATTCGGAGTCAGCAGGAAGTGCAGGTTGCCCGCGGAGGCGTGCCCGGCGAGACCGGGTAGGAACCCGTGCTCGCGCAACAGCTGCTGGAGGTCCTTGGCTCCTTCCGCGACGCGTGCGGGCTCGAAGCAGACGTCCTCCATGATCAGCGAAATCCCTTCGGGCCGCATCGCCGCGAACAGGCCGTGCATGCCCTCGCGGACATGCCACAGCATCGCGATCTCGTCGGGCTCGCGGGTGAACCGAGCCGGCTCCAGCGGGCTGCCGGCTTCGAGGATTGCCAGCGCCTCGCTCTCTGGCTCGTCGAGCAGGCCCTCGTCATGGGCGCGGAGCTCGACCAGTAGTGCCGCAGAATCGGGCGATAACGCTTTCCAGCGCTCCGGCGTGCCCGGCATGTTGTACGCCGCGGCAATCAGCGTCGGCGCGACCATCAGCTCCGTGGCAGTCGCTCCGGCCGCGACCAGCGGCCCGACGGCATGCACGGCCCCGTCGATGTCCTCGAAGTGGACGAGCGCCAGCGAGCTGTGGCGCGGCCAGGGGACCGTGTCGAACACAGCCTCGGCGATGAACGCCAGCGTGCCCTCTGAACCGACTATCAGCCGGCGGAAGATCTCGACAGTCTCCTCGGCATCGAGGAACGCGCACAGCCTGTAACCGGTCGTGTTCTTGATCTGGAACTTCCGCCGAACCCGCTCCGAGAGCTCGGCGTCAGCACGGAGCTCGTCGCGAATCTGCTCGAGCCCACGCGCTAATTCCGGCGCGGTCGCGGCGAAGCGCTCCGCGGCATCGGGAGCGGAGGTGTCGATCGCAGTGCCGTCGGCCAGGACGAAGGTCATCGATCGAACGGTGCTGTAGGAGTCGGCGACGATGCCGCAGCGCATGCCCCCGGAGTTGTTCGCGATCACCCCACCGACACAGGCGATCTCGGTCGATGCGGGGTCGGGTCCGAGCCTGCGCGAGTGCCGAGCGAGCATCCTGTTGACGGTGCCGAGGACGACCCCCGGCTGGACCCGGACGCGCAGGCCGCTGTCCTCCACGTGGACGTGCTGCCAATGGCGCCGCACGTCGACGAGCACCGAGTCGCTCTGAGCCTGGCCGTTCAGCGACGTGCCCCCAGTGC
>CATPAX010000171.1 GCA_955652215.1 uncultured Solirubrobacteraceae bacterium
ACAGCAGGAGATCTTCGACTTCATCAAGCGGTATTCGGCTCGGTACGGCTATCCGCCGACCGTGCGCGACATCGGCAAGGCGGTTGGTCTCGCGTCGTCGTCGACCGTGCACGCGCACCTTGCGAACCTCGAGCGCATCGGCTTGCTGCGGCGGGACCCGACCAAGCCGCGGGCGATCGAGCTGCTCGATCGCGCGGCCGCGGGTGTACGGGGCTTCGTGCGGACAGGGCTTCCGCTGGTGGGTCATGTAGCGGCCGGTCAGCCAGTGCTGGCCGAGGAGAACATCGAGGACTACGTCCAGACGCCGGATATCGCCGGCGGCGATGACGGCGGCTACCTCCTGCGGGTCAAGGGCGAGTCGATGAAGAACGCGGGAATCCTCGACGGCGACCTCGTGGTCGTCAGACAGCAGGAGACCGCGAGCGACGGCGACAT
The DNA here is from genome assembly GCA_955652215.1 of uncultured Solirubrobacteraceae bacterium. The sequence continues at coordinate 436 of CATPAX010000171.1, forward strand.
CGTCGTCGCGCTCGTTGGCGAGGAGGCGACCGTCAAACGGTTCTTCCGCGAGGCGGATCACGTCCGGCTCCAGCCGGAGAACGAGGCGATGGACCCGATCCGGAGTCGCGAGGTGCGGATTCTCGGAAAAGTTGTGGGGCTGATGCGGAGCATGGGGTGAGGAGCCGGAGGTGAGCGTGGCGACGATCGGGCACGAGTGGCCCCAGCTGTTCGAAGCTGTGGAGCCCAAGTCAGGGCTGGACAACCTGATCGTCGGCCTGTGGGAGGAGCTCACCTCCGGCCGAGCCGTCCGCTGTCCGATCTGTGACGGCGATATGCGACCTGGAAGCGATGGCAGCGCTCGGCTGGACGGCGGTCAGTGCGATCAGTGCGGCACGAAGCTGGCGTGAACCGCCCGCTCGGGGCTGTCAAAAGGACGGTCGTCCAATCTGCTGGCCGGCCAGGCTGGCTAGTTGCTGAAGCTGTCCCAGCAGTAGCGTGACGTAGCTCACCACGACCGGCGGCGGCGCACCCGCTGACGCGGCCTGCGCAGCCCCCGATGCGGTGGGCTGCGCGAGGCCGGCAAGCCCACGGCCGGGGCTGAGGCCTGTCCTCGCCGCGGAGCTGGCGACGCGGGCCATGTCGATCGGGGCCCCGAAAAGATCCGCAGGGGTGCGGCGGGGGACCGCCGAATCGCCTGGCGCGATGCCCGCGAAGCTCGCGACGCGGGTGACATGCCCGATCGGCCTGCCAGGGACCGCCGGAGTCCCGACCTCCTCGGTCCATAACAGCTTCGTATAGGTCCGGTTCCAGCCAAACTCGGGGATCACGTGCCCGAAGTTGGTCAGCTGGCGAACGGCTCCGGTCGCAAGATCGAACATGTACAGGTCGCTGGTGAACTTCGGGTCGCTGAAGTCCGCCAGGAACATCGGGGTTCCAGCCGACCCGGGGTTGGGGGCGTCGAAGTGCAGCCATTGAGCGGCCGTGATCACGGTCTGGTACCAGGTGCCCGGGCGCGCACGGCTGGTCATCACGATTACCTCGCGCATATCGGGAGTGAAGGTCGCCTGCTCCTCGTAAGCGGGGTCGTTATCGGTCAAGTGCGTCACCCGCGGATGGGCAGGAGATGCTCCGCGCCCGTATAGGCGCATGAAATAGAGCTCGAGGTGCATCCACCCCGGCGCGGTCGCCTGAAACGGCGAGTTTCGCGGCCCGAACGCCGTGAACAGAAAGCCACTGCCATCGGGCGCCCATGCCTGCGTTTCGTAAACACCGAACGCCGGGCCCACAATCCGGACATGCGCGAGGTACGGGCGCCCGTGCGCCGGCGCGACGAAGTCAGCGAGCAGGATCTGCCAGCGCTGGCCGCCGTTCGCCAGGGGGTACGCCTCGGTCCGGGTCCACACCAGCTCCCGGCCGTTCGGGGACCAGTACGGGTGGTAGTTGTCGTAGGGCACGCCGCCGCCCGGCAGCGCCTGATAGTTCGCGCCGCCGGCGGGGTCTGATCTGGTCGTCAGCCTCGTGAGGCCGCTCCCATTGGGGTGCATCACGTACAAATCACTTCCATACCCGCCGAGGCAGGGCGCGCCGAAGTGCTGGGGCTGAGCCCCCATCGAGCAGAACAAGATCCACTTGCCCCCAGGCTGCTGCTCCGGAAAGCCGTTCGGCCTTGCCAGGCGTCCGCAGGTCAGACACCGGATCGCCGATCCACTCAAATGAGACGCGTAGACCTGCTCGAGGCCGGTGCGGTCAGGCTCGTTTGAGAGAACGTCGCCGGCGGCGGTCCAGGCGGGCGTCTGGCCGAACGTGTACGAGTTGCGATGGACGTGAAACGCCGCGGAGAAGTACGGACCAGGTGCGCTTGCTGCGCCCGCGAGGGGCGCGCTGAGCGCCGGCAGGAGCAGTACGAGCGCGACCGCGAGCCCCAGTCGCGCTCCCCTCATGCGCACCTTCTCCATTTGCCGCTCCTCCTCGTGCCGTCGCCGAACGCCCACTCATATCAGACCCCCGCGTAGTGTGGACGCTCGAGCTGGATGCGATCCCGGGTATGCTCAGCGGTGCAGGCCGAGCAGTCGCGGAGGCTCCCCAGCCTTCGAGGAAAGTCCGGACATCACAGGGCAAGGGTGGTCGGTAACGCCGACCCGGGGAAACCCGCGGGAAAGTGCCACAGAAATGACACCGCCTAAGCCTGGGACCCGTCCCAGGCCGGTAAGGGTGAAATGGTGCGGTAAGAGCGCACCGGCGTCGCGGTGACGCGGCGGCCAGGTAAACCCCACCCGATGCTAGACCAAGCAGGACCGTTCGTAGGTGGCCCGCCAAGGTCCGGGTAGGTCGCTCAGATGGATGATTGCTCAGGGTCCGGCCCCGCCGGACCGGGACAGAATCCGGCTTACAGGCCTGCTACGGAGAGCCCCGCTGACGCGGGGCTTCTCTATCGCTGGAGCTGCCCCGCGCGTCGCGGCGCCGCTGAGAACAGCTTCGCGCCGGCTCCACGTTCGGGGTAGGCCGGGGCACACCGAAGACCGAGAGAGAGGACGTTTTGCGCCAGAAGCTCGCTGTGCTCGCCACGGCTCTCACCACCGCCGTGTTTGTCACGAGCGTGTTTTCCGGTGCGGCCGCTGCAGCGTCTGTCGGGGACTACTCGATCATCGCCCGGAACATCATCCCCTCGGGCCAGTACGGCTCGATCCCTCCGCCGCCGAAAGCCACGCAGCAGGCGGGGATGTACGACGCGCTCACGCCGCTGTTCAATCACGTGACCGCGCACAATCTGCTCACCGACTTCAAGTCGGCCTCGGTCGGGACGTTTATCTGCCGCAGGCACGCGACGGAGCGCGTTCCTCATCGGGGATTGAAGCTCATCAGGGATCGCTTCTACGTTCCTCATATCTGCGGAAACACCCGTGACGACGTCACCTGGGGCTCGGGCTGGGTGATGGCCGAGGATCGCGGGCTGCTGCTCCAGGAGGCACGCTATCCGGCGCTTCTGGCCGCCATCGACGCACCGGGGATCAACGCGCTCGGGCTGATCTCGAGCATCGCGACGTTCACACCGTCCCAGCAGACCGTGAGTGAAGTCGCCAAGCAAACCGGCGCGCTGCTCGCCGCGGGACCCGAGGGCAAGGCGGTGCTCCACGACATCAAGCTCTATCTCCAGGGCATCAACGCGTTCCTGGCACACCACGGGCACAAGCTCGGCCCGTTCTCGAACGTCGCGAACTTCACGCTCGTCGACGTCTACGCCTTCAACGCGCTGAAGGACCAGTTCGTCGGAGAGGGCGGGGGAGACCAGGCGGTGCGCTCTGAGTTCTTGTCGGCCCTGACGCAGCATCTCGGGGCAAAGCAAGGCTTCGCCGTATGGAACGACCTGCGCGAGGCGTACGACCCGGAGGCCCCGGCAAGCGTTCCGGGCACGGTGAAGCTCCAGCCGCGGCCGACGAGCATCAGCGGCAACGTGATCCTGGATTCCGGCAGTTTGTCGGTGGCTGCGAGGCAGGCGCTCGCGGTGCAGAGCAAGCGCAGAGGCCACGCGAGCAACGCTCTGCTGGTCGCCGGATGGCGCTCCAGTACCCACCATCCGATCATGGTGGCCGGTCCGCAGATCGGTTATTACTACCCTGGCCTGACGCTCGAGATGGACCTCGAAGGTCCTGGAATCAGCCAGCGCGGCGCGATGTCTGCGCCATTCCCGGGCTACATCTTCATCGGGCGAAGCCAGGACTCCGCGTGGTCACTGACCTCGGCGGGCCTCGACCAGATCGACACCTACGTCGAGACGCTCTGTGGCGCTAGCACCCATAGCTACATGTTCAATGGCGTGTGTCGCCCAATGCAGTTCTTCGACGCAGGCAGCCTGAACGGCCACGAGATCACTTTCTACCGGACCGTCCATGGGCCGGTCATCGGCTACGCGCGCGCGGGTGGCCGTCTGGTTGCGCTCTCGCAGAAGCGGGCGAGTTACGGCCAGGACGTTAAAGACCTGCTCTTCTACTACCAGCTCGCGCACAACCAAGTCCACAATGTGCAGCAGTTCTTCCGGGCAGCCTTCAAGACTCCTCAAACGTTCAACTCGTTCTACGTGGATGACAAGGACATCGGCGTGTTCACGAGCGGCCTGGTGCCGATCCGGCCCGCGAACGCCGACCAGGCGCTCCCGATCAACGGCACCGGCCAGGAGGAGTGGCGGGGCTTCGTCTCCTACGCACATCACCCGCAAGGAATCAACCCTCGGACGGGCCAGATCGTGAACTGGAATAACCGCCCGCAAGCGGGCTACGAGGCGCCCGACGACAACTGGTCACTGGGCGCGTTGCAGCGCGTCGATCTGCTGCTGATGAACCTCGGCCATGGGCGGCACCTGACTCCAGCCCGGGTGGTATCTGCGATGAACGCGGCGGCGACCCAAGACGTCCGCGAGATGACCTTCGAGCCGGTTCTCTCGAAGCTGCTGCACGGCGGTAGTGCGCCGAACGCGCGTGACGCGGCGATGCTCGCGCTGCTCGATGCGTGGTGCCGGCACGGCGGCAGCCGGCTCGACCGGACAGGCAACGGCCAGGTCACCGACCCGGGCGCGGCGATCATGGACACCGCGTGGCCGCTGCTGGCAAGCGCGTGGGCCCAGACGGTGCTCGGACCGGCGCTGTCGAGCCAGCTGAACTCGTTCGACGGCCAGTACGACCAGCCGCCGGGCGGTCAGTACACCGGGTGGCATATCTACATGGACAAGGACCTCCGGACGATGCTGGGAATGCCCGTGCGGGGTGCCTACGCAGTGCGCTACTGCGGGGGCGGAAACCTAACGCTCTGCCGGACGCAGCTGTGGGCCGCGATCGATCAGGCGGGCAACATGCTCCAGGGTGCGCAGGGCACAAACCCAGCCGGCTGGCACTCGAGCGCGACAGCCGAGCGGATCACGTTCGTGCCTGGCCTGCTCCCGTTCACGATGCGCTACGCCAACCGCCCGAGCGGTATCCAGCAGGTGGTCAGCTTCTTCGGACACTCGCCGCAGGACACCGGGCGCTAAGCGCTCAGACCCGGCGCGCCTCCGCCGCGCCGGGTCACCGGGGCACTGGGCCGCCGGCGAGCGCGACGGCGACACCGACGAGTCCCGCGGCGAGCAGCGTGAGCACGATTCCGCGCCGCGCAACGAGCAACGCCACCGCTGCCCCGGCCAGGACCAGCAGCTGCCAGGGCTCGTGCAGCGCCCCGGTCAGGGGGATCGCGGCGCCAAGGATCGCTCCGAGGGCAGCCGGCCCTGCGCCCGCGAGAAACGCACGTGCGCGCCGGTCTTCGCGCAGCCGACCGAAGCGGCTTCCCCCGGCCAGCACGAACGCGAACGACGGGAAGAACGCCACTGCCGCGGCGAGCAAGCCACCGGCTAGCCCATGCGCGGCGTAGCCGACCGCCGCTACGGTCGCGACGACCGGGCCTGGAGTCACCTGCCCGAGTGCGACCGCGCTGAGAAACTGGCTTCCCGACATCCAGTGGTAGGTGTGTACGGCGTCATTTTGCATCAGCGGCACGATCACGAAGCCGCCTCCATAGGAGAGCGCCCCAACCTTGAAGGCAACCCAGGCCAGCGCGGGAATTCCCCCTGTGGCTAGTGCGGCCAGCACCGGCAGCTGCACTCCTAGCCGCGGCCCTCCAGCGTTCGCGGGCCAGCGGCTCGCCAGCTCGAAACCGCCACAGGCGAGCAGCATCAGGACCAAGTACGGAGCGGCCACTGCCGCCGCAGCCGCGCCGACACAGGCGTAGAGGGCCCAGCGGACGCGGCCGCCAGGCGTCTCGCGGGCGCGCTCCCAGCTGGCGGGCAGAAGCCCCGCCCCGGCCTTCACCGCAACCGCCGAGACTGCGGCGCCGGCGCCCGCACCCGCCCCCCGGATCCATATGGGCGGAGCGTGCGCGAGGAACAGGACCGAGAGCGCGAGCATGAGCACGATCGCCGGTGTTACGAACGCGAGGCCCCCGACGATCGCTCCCCGCCAGCCCGCAAGCCGCTGGGCGCAGAAGATCGCAAGCTGCGTCGATGCAGGTCCCGGCAGGAGATTGCAGGCGGCGATGGCGTCTTCGAACTCCTGTTCCCGCATCCAGCCGCGTCGCTCCACGACCAGCGTCCGCAGCTGCGCGATGTGCGTCGGCGGTCCGCCAAAGCCGGTGACTCCGATCTTCCCCCACTCGAGCGCGACGGTGCAAATCGGCACACGCTCGGCGCCTGGAGGAGGTTTCACCGCTCCGGCTCGTCTCCAGAGGCGACCCAGGTGAGTGCTCCGCCGTCGAGCCGGTATATGCGCCAGTCGCTCAGGACCTTTCCCCCAAGCCGCTCGTACAGGGCCATCGCGGGAGTGTTCCAGTCGAGGACAGCCCACTCCAGCCGGGCCCCGCCACGCTCGATCGTGATCTCGGCCAGGCAGCGCACAAGGGAAACGCCCACTCCGTGGCGTCGCCGCTCCGGCGGCACGTACAGATCCTCCAGCCAGATCCCGGGACGGCACTCCCACGTCGAGAACGTCGTGTGGAACAGCGCGAAACCCGCGGCGGCGCCGTCCAGCTCGGCGACCAGCGCTTCAGCGCTTGGGTGGGGGCCGAAAAGTGCTTGCGCGAGCATCTCCTCTGTTCCAATGACCTGCTCGAAGGCGCGCTCATAGGTAGCTAGCTCGACGATCCAGGCGAAGATCCGCTCGACGTCGTGCGGTGTTGCTCCGCGGACCTCGACCGGCGCCGCCACCGTCAGTGCCCGGTGAACTCCGCCTCGCGCTTCTGGATGAAGGCGAGTACCCCCTCGGCGAAATCTGAGGAATCGGCGCGCTGCTGCTGCAGCGTCGCCTCGAGCTCGAGGAGCTCCTCGAAGTTCGCGTAGAGCTTGTGGTTGATCGTGCGCTTGATGCTCGCGTAGGAGCCGGGAGGGCCGGTGGCGAGCCGCGAAGCGAGCGCTAGCACTGTTGGCTCGAGCTGCTCATCCTCGACCACGCGGTTGATCAGACCCCACTCGAGAGCCTGCGGAGCCTGGATCCGCTCCCCGAGGTAGGCGACCTCGAACGCCCTGGCATGCCCCACACGTGCCGGCAGAGTTGCCGACGCGCCCCCGTCAAGCCCGAGGCCGATGTTCACGAACGCCATCAGGAAGTAGGCCGACTGCGCGGCGACGACCAGATCACATGCGAGCGCCAAAGAGCAGCCGATCCCGACCGCCGGCCCGTTGACGGCGGCGATCACCGGCTTAGGAAGCGTTCGAAGGCGCAGGATCAGGGGGTTGTATGCCGTCCGCAGGCGGGTCGCGACGTCTGGCTTGCCCTCGGGAGTCGGTGGGGCCCCGGCCTTCAAGTCGGCGCCGGCTGAGAACGCCCGTCCTGCTCCGGTGATGACCATCGCCCGGATCTCCGGATCGTGCTCGACCACGCCCAGCATCTCGAGCAGCTCGGCGGCCAGCTCGGCGGTCCATGCGTTGAGCGTGTGGGGCCGATTGAGCGTCACTCGCGCCACCCGATCGGAGATGGTCAGCTCAACCGTCTCGAGGCCTCTGCGCTTCGGCATCGCCGTGCTCCGAGCCGCTACCGGGCCTGGCCGAGAACGGCGCCGTCGTCATAGAGCTTGATCACGCGAACCGCGCCGGGGGGCGAAGCATCGAGGCACAACCGGCACAGGACGCATTCGTCGAGATTCTCGGCCACGATCTCGACCCCGCCCGGCCCCGCTCGGAAGATGTCCACCGGGCAGACCTCCTGAAGCTTTGCGGCGAGCTCGCGGTCACCGGCGACGGAGGCGTCGAGCTGAACATCAATGAACAGCCCGGCACTCACGCAGCTGTCTCGATCTTCTCGCGCAGCATGTCCGGGATCGCCGCGATCTCCTCGGCTACCGAGATCCCCGCCTCTGCCAGACGCATGATCTTCTCGCCGGCCGTGTCGGCCTTGCCCTCGACGATCGTCCCAGCGTGACCAAAGCTCATTCCCGGCATCTCGTCCATGAACCGTCCCGCCATGAACGCGACGATCGGAAGCCGCGAGTGCTTCTCGGTGACCCAACGAGCCAAATCGGCCTCCATCCGGCCACCCGGCTCCGTGTAGATGACGATCGCCCTCGTCTGCTCATCGGCTTCGAACAGCGGCATCAGCTCGGCATAGGTGCTCCCGATGATTGCGTCGCCTCCGGCTGAGACTGCGGTGGACTGACCCAGCCCGGCTGCGGTCAGGGTGGAGGAGATCTCGGTGGTCATGCCGCCAGATCGGGAGATCACGCCGATCGGCCCGGGGGAGTAGGACTTCGCGGCGTCCTTGGCTGGACCGCCGATGCCGCCCATCTTGATCACGTCGGGAACGATGATCCCCAGGCAGTTGGGGCCGATGATCCGCGCTCCGTGCTCGGATGCAAGCTCGACCATCTCGGCGACGTCGCGGCGCGGGATCCGCTCGGTGACGATCACCACCAGCTTGACTCCGTTCTCGAGCGCTTCGAACACAGCGTCCTTGGTGAACGCCGGGGGGACGGTGACGACGGAGCCGTCGATCGGCCCGCCGTGGTGTGCCACGGCCTGCGCGACGGTGTCGAACACCGGAACGCCGTGCACCTCTCGGCCCCGCCGGCCCGGAGTCACGCCCGCGACGATCTTCGCGCCTCGCCCGTAGTCAAGACACTCTCGGGTGAGATTGACCGCCTCGCGTCCGGTAATGCCCTGGACGATGAAGGTCGTGTGTTCGTCGATCAGGATCGACATCAGATCTCGCTCTGCGCCGCCGCTGGACCGATCCGCTCGACTGCTCGCCGGGCGGCCTCGTGCAGCGAGACCGCGCGGTCGGCGTAGTCGACCCCGTAGCGCTCGAGGATCTTGAAGCCCTCCTCCTCCCAGGCGCCGGGGATCCGGAAGATCGCGATCTTTTCCGCCGGGTCAAATCCGAGCTCCAGGCAAGCCTTGATCACTCCGCGCGCGACGATGTCCACCCGCGTGTTGGAGACGATCGACATCATCACCGCGATCTGCTCGACGCCCGGCTTGCTCAGCACCAGCTTGGCGAGTCCGCAGGTCTTGGCGACCGACGGGTTGCCGCCGATCTCGCAATAGTTGGCAGGCTGGCCCCCGTAGGTGCGGACCGCGTCGAACAAGGTCAGCGAGCCGCCACCAGCGCCGATCACCAGCCCGAGGTTGCCGTCGAACTCGGTCACGTTGCCGGCGACTCCGCGGTGGTCCTGGGCGTCGACCTCCTCACCCGCGAGCTCGAATGGGGTGGGCTCGCGAGCCTGGCGTGTCTCCTCGCCCCCGACCCCGAGCTCGGCCAGTATTTCGTGCTGGCGCAGCCGCGCTTCGTTCTCCATATCCATGTGCGCATCGAGCGCCACGAATGTTCCGTCCTCGAGCTCGCCGAGTGGGTTGATCTCCGCAAGCGTCATGTCGTAGCGGAGGAACAGCCGCGCGAGGCGCACCAGGATCGGCGTCAGGCGGGCGAGCGCCTGACCGGTGATGCCGAGCGAGCCGATCAGCTGCCGGGCCTGCCAATCGCCGAACTCGCGCAGGGTCGAGAAGTGGGCGCTGACGACGTGCTCCGGGTGGTGCTCTGCGACCTCCTCGATGTCGATGCCGCCCATATCTGAGAACAGCAGCACCGGCAGCTTGCGGGTCCCGTCCCAGACCACCCCGGCGTAGAGCTCGCGCTTGACAGCCGCGCGCGCGTCGACGAGGACCCCACGCGGGACGTGGCCGCCGATCTCGAGGCGCAGCACCCGCTCGGCCTGGACCGCCGCCTCGTCGGGGGTGTCCGCGAACTGCACTCCGCCGGCCTTCATCCTGCCGCCGGAGAGGACCTGTGACTTGATCACGACCGGCCCGGCGATATCGGCGGCGATCGCTCGTGCTTCCTCGGGCGTGCGGGCGAATCCGTGCCTGCTCACGGGGACCCCCGCCTTCGCGACGATCGCCCGCGATTCGTACTCGAAGAAGCGCATCCCGGCGCGGGAGGCTACCGAAGCGGATGACAGAGGGCCGGTACGCCGGGGATTGTCAACTTATTCGATAATATCTACTATCTAGATAGAGAAAGTCCGGCCGAGTGGGATTGCCTCTCGGCTACCTGAACCCCAGCGAGAAAGACGACGCGAATGAAAAGAACATGGCGAGCTGGTAACTGGTTGCGCGCGCTGACCCTGATCTGCGCAATCGCGATCGCTCTGGCGCTTGCCGGCTGCGGTGGGTCCTCGGACTCGACGAGCAGCGGCGGCGCCGCGGGCAATGCGGCGGCGACATCGTCGACTAGCGGCGGCGGTGGGAACACGCAGCTTGCGCTGGTCGCCTACTCGACGCCGAAGAGCGCATACGACGCGCTGATCAAGACCTATCAGGCCACCCCGGCTGGACGAAGCACCGCCGTCACCGAGTCCTTCGGTGCATCCGGAGCCCAGAGCCGGGCTGTCGCAACCGGCCTGCCCGCCGACGTGGTGGCGTTCTCCACGACACCCGATGTCACCCGCCTGGTTAAGGCCGGACTTGTCTCCAAGTCCTGGAACGCGGGGGCGACCAAGGGGATTGTCACCGACTCGGTCGTCGTCCTCGTCGTCCGCAAGGGCAACCCGAAGCACATCACGGGCTGGGATGACCTGGTCAAGCCGGGCGTCGATGTGATCACCCCCAACCCCTCGACCTCCGGGAGCGCGCGCTGGAACATCATGGCCGCGTACGGAGCGGAGCTCAAGGAGGGCAAGACGCATTCCCAGGCGCTTGCCTACCTGCACACCCTCCTGACCAAGAATGTCAGCGTGCAGGACCCGAGCGGGAGCACGGCGCTGCAGACGTTCGCGTCGGGCAAGGGCGATGTCCTCATCTCGTATGAGAGTGAAGCGATCGCGGCCGAGAAGAAGGGCATCGCGGTCCAGTACGTGATCCCGTCTCAGACGATCCTGATCCAGACGCCGATCGCCGTCACTACGAACAGCTCGCATGCCGCGGCGGCCCAGAAGTTCGTGAACTGGCTGCTGTCGCCGCCCGCCCAGACGATCTGGGCAAAGCACGGCTATCGGCCCGTCCTGCCGGCGGTGGCTGCGACGTTCGCCAGCAAGTACCCGACGCCGTCGCAACTGTTTACGGTCGATTCGTTGGGCGGATGGAAGTCGGTGGCCAAGAAGTTCTTTGCCCCCTCGACTGGTCTGGTGACGAAGATCGAGGCAGCGGCAGGGGTCCCCACTGCCTCCAGCTGACGCATACGCGCTGCCGGCGCCGGCCCGCGCGCGCCTTCGGGTC
>CATPAX010000172.1 GCA_955652215.1 uncultured Solirubrobacteraceae bacterium
CCATGCGATGGGAGCCGCCTACCGGGAGTTGCTGAGCACTCAGCGCGACTACCTGATGCTCCAGCACCATTCCTATGCCGCGTGCGATGACGAGGTCATCCGCGAGCAGGTTCGCGCCGACTACGCCCGGCTGGTGGGGCATGTCGAGCGGCTGTCGGGAGCCGATCCCGAGCGGGTCGACGAGTTCTTCCGCCATGGGATGTGGCTGAACGTGGCGGCGGCGATGGGCGTGGAGGATCTGTCCGCTGGATGCGCCTGGGTGCGGGCCGGCCAGCCCGGTCCGCCGTCGAGCACGGCAAGCATCGAGGGGTAGGAGCGCGGAGCCGGCTTCGCTTCTGTCCTAGAGCGCCGCGGCGGCCTGCGCCAAGTCTCTCTCGGGCTCGATCCCCCACCGCCGAGCCACCGCTTCCAGCTCGTCGTCGAGCGGCCAGCGATCAGGCCTCTCATCGGTGGTGTGCTCGGCGCTCGCGCCTTTGAGCGCCATTGAGCCGGTGTTATCGCCAAGCTCTCGGATCTCCCGCACTTCGGTGGCCGAGAGGCGCGGCTCGTGGGGCAGGCCGGCGAGCTCAGCCCGCTTCTGCTCGACCGGCCGGGCACCGGGTCCGAGCTCCTGGATCAGCGTCGGGGCGACGCAGGCGACGGGCTCGTGCGCCAGGTTCCACTGGCAGGCCAGCTGGATCATCGACAGCCCGGCACGCTCCGCGATCGGACGCATCGCTTCGAGCCGCCCGCGGCCTGCCTCGACCCAGCCGGCGGGCCTGAAGCTGCGGTGATCCTGCCTGGGGAGCTGCTGCTCGGGACTCAGGTCGTCCCAGAACAGGCCGCCGTAGTCGACTACGCGAGTGATCAACTTCACGCCCGCACCGGCGGCGGCCGCCAGGCACAGCTCGCCGGGCCATGGCTCGAGCGGGTTGAGGATGATCATCGCCCAGTCGATCAGGGCCCCGAAGCGCTCCAGGCATCCGATGAGGTCAAGCGTGAAGCCGTTGGCCGGCCCGGGGGCCACGCCGATCATCCGCGTCAGACCCGCCTCGCGCAGACCCGCCATGGCGCTCCACACCGCCTCGCTTCGATAGCCGGTGCGGTCGGGGTTATGCAGTAGGAGCAGGTCGAAGCTGTCGATCCCGCAGCGCTCGAGGCTCCGTTCTGTCGCCGCCTGCAGATAGCCCGCGTAGCCGGACGCGTCCCGAATAGCCGGATCGGTGAAGCGCGGAAATCCCTTGGCTCCCGCCCGCTCGCCGACGTAGAAGTCGTGGCCGACGGCGCCGACGACGCAAATCTGCTCGCGGGGCAGCGGGGCGATCGCGCGGCCGAGCATCCGGTCCGCCTCGCCGAGCCCATAGACGTCGGCGGTGATCACGGTCCGGATCGACTCGTCAGGAGTGAACAGCGAGACCAGCCGCTCGTCATCGAGCGCCTCGCCGAAGTGCATGAACCGTCCGCCGCTCCAGGTGCCGATCGCGGCGGGTCCCGGATCGACATGGTGCGCGGAATCGGTCATCGATGGCCCAGTTTAGGCGGGGGGCGATCTATCGCTGCCGCCACCACCTCCCGCTCACCAGATCGTGAAACACGACCTCATCGCGGCCGGAGGCTGTGACCACCTCCCAGTAACGGCGGTGAAGCGGCCGCTCTGTCCACCACCGGTCCTCGACCAGCCACGACTCGCGTACGGCGTCAACTGAGGTGCCGTCGACCACGACGGGCCGTCCCTCTTCGTCGGCGAGCACGCCGACCCGCCGAGGAACCGATAGCCGCCGTGGACCACTCATCACTCGAACGGCGTCAGCACCGCGCGCCGCTCGGGGAAGCGGGAGTCGGGATCGATTTCGAGTACTCGCAGCGCGGCCTCGGGGCCAGCCGCAGTCCGGGCCTGGCGGATCGCCTCGCGAAGCCGGGCCCTTCGGGCTGCCGCTGGATCTTCCAGCAGCGTGCGCTGGTCGCTGGCGGGGGGGCCGAACGACTCGACCGCCAGCCGGAGCTCCTGTGCCGGAGCAGGGATCAGCGAAAGGTGCGGGACCAGCGCCAGTCGCATCCGTATCGGGTCTGCGAGCGATTCCCGAAAGGCGATCTGCCGCCGCCAGGTCCCCCCCTGCTCCACCAGCACTGCTGAGATCGCCACTGCCCGCAGGGTCCGCCCACGTCGCTCGCGCCGGGACAGAAGACGATCGATCAGCATCCCGAGGGCACGCTCGAGCTGAATGCCACAGGACGCCTCGGGCAACTCGAGCGACTCCCGCAGGAACTCGCTTGCGGGCCGGGGCCGCAGCTGACCGTCGCCTCCCACGGCGAGCTCGCGGGCCACAAGCCCCGCGGTGCCAAAGCGGTCTGCCAGGGCATCGGGGGAAAGCGCCACAAGCTCCCCGAGCGTCCTGATACCGAGACGCTCGAGCGCCTCCGGCAGTTCGGCCAGCGCCGGCCGGGCACGCAGCAGCGCCACCGGCAACGAAGCGAGAAATGTGGCCGCCTCTCTGCGCCCTCCGGGCACGATCACCGGCCGGCGAGCCCGCGCCTGAGCCGCGGCCGCCACTGCAGCAAAGCGTGAGGGTGCCACTCCATAGCGGGCCGGCACCTCGAGTGCACGTCGCGCCGCGCCCAGCACGCCCTCGATCCGCCTGCGATCACCAACCGACCCCGCTCCGTAGAGCTTCAGCAGGCCACGTGCGTCGAAGCAGGCGAGCCCTGGACGCTCCGGTTCGACCGCAGCACCGATTGACTCGAGACGAACAAGCAGCCGCTCCCACGCGTCTGCGACCCCGGCGGGATCGGGTGGCACGAGCGTCAACCGCGGGCAGCGGGCAAGCGCCTCGCCCAGCCGCATCCCGGGATGAACGCCGAAGGCCTCGGCCGCCAGCGACACCTCCCCGACCACCTCCTTCGCACCGGCCTCAGGCGCCAGCACGGCCGGAACCCGGAGTAGCTCAGCCCGGTCGCCGGCTGCGATCGTGAGCTGAAAGCGCGGAAGCAGAACACAGACGATGATCGCCATCTCGAACACATGTTCGCATGAGTGGCGGTCGGAACCTCCCCCAGAAACGTCCGGGCCCCCGCCGCCGGCAGTTGGCGGCGGGGGCTGGCTGCGGCCGGGGCCCCGAAGTGCGCCCGGGAGCGAGTCGCCGGACGCGCACCGGTGAGCTAGGCCCCGGGGAGGACCTTCGTGCCCTCGATCTGAACCGCCTTCAGGTCTTGCGGATTCAGGCCTAGGAGCTGAAGGATCGTGGGCGCGATCTGTCGGGTCTGCACTGGGTCTGACACCACCCCGGCATGGACCGCGCTCGGGGCGTAGACCACAAGCGCCACGTCGCGGTCCTCGGGGTTGGAGCCTCCGTGCTCGGCGATCTTGCCAACCCCGCCGGTATAGACGACACCGTGCTGAACGACGCCCAACACGTCGGGATGCCGCGGATCGCTCGGGTCCACTCCGAAGAACCGAGCGGCGTCCGCACCCGAGTACACCCTAAGCAGGCCAGAGTGCTCGAGCGTCCGAGGCGGACCGGCCAGCGCCGGGTTGCTCACGTTATACGTGGTCCCCGTCGCCGAGTGGCTCAGCAGGAAGCTCTTGACGAAGCTCGTCGCCTCCCCTGATCGGTTCGAGAGCCACATCAGCATCGCGTCGTCATCGCTTGCGGCCGCCACGAGAGCCGGCCCGCCTGGATGCAGCTTTGCCCATGCGTCATTGAGGTGGTCGATGATCGGCCCGTCGGCTATCCGAGTCAGCTCGAGCGGGTTCTGCGGGGACTGGCCGTGCTTGGCGGAGAGAACTATCGCCGTCGAGCCGGCGAGCCCCTGCTTGTCGATCTCCCTGACCATCCTCTCGAGACTCGAGTTGACGTAGTCGAGCGCGCGGCGAAGCAGCGGCCCGGGGATCTTCGTCCCCGGCAGGTAGCCGCCATTCAGGCCATCGGACACCGGGAGCTTCTCGGCGGTCGAAACCGTCTGGAAGTTCATGCCCATGATCGCGGGCACACCGCGCTTCTCGGTGCCGCTGTGGTTGTAGCCGTCGATCTCGTTGATGACGGCCTGGACCTTGTATGAGTCGTACTGCATCGTCGCCGCGTTGTCGCCGGTCCAGGCGATGTTCCCCGGGTACGGAGTCCCGTCGGGCTGGAGCGCGATGCTGTCGATCTCAGGAGTGAACAGGTCATCGATCCCGTTGCCGGACGGGCCGTTGAATGACTCGTACACCGGGTGCTTGTCAGACCAGGCGGTCCGCATCCCGTGGTCGTGGATCACGTTGAAGATCGTGTTGACCTTCAGGTACGCGTGTGGAGGGATCGGCTCGCAGGTCTTGGGGTCGACCGGAAAGGTCGACGGGACGAGCAGCGTCTGCGGCTTGCTGGTCATCTGCAGGATGCTTCCTGGAAGTCCCGGGAGCCCCTGGCCCGCGTCAAGCCGGGTCACATCCTTGTCGTCGGGCGAGTCGTAGATCACGGACGCTCCTAGCTTCATGCCGGGGGTGCACGTGGTCGTACCGGCCGGGAGGAGCGCGTGGTTGTACTCGACGTCGTAGTAGACGCCAGTCGCGCGCGGATCTCCGCCGGTCATCTGGGCAGTCATCCCTGGATCGGAATCAGACGGAACTGGGGTTTGCGCGTTCGTGTACTCGATGCCACCGCCGGCCAGCTTGGCCAGCTCGGAGCCGGGGTGCGTGGAGACGTACCACGCCAGGTCTGACTGGTGCAGACCATCGACGGACATCAGCAGGACGTGCGAGACCTTCCCGCTGCCCGCACTCGAAGCATGTGCTGAACCCGCCGCCACCGGAACCCCAATCGCGATGGCCGCGATGGCCGACACAAGGACGGCCGCCCTACTTGCACGCATAGACGCTCCCTTACTTCGGTGTAACCGGTCGCGCCACGAACATATGTCCCGCCGGACCCGGCGAGGTTGCGCAAATGTGCCCCAAATGTGGCAGTGATGTGAACGACCGCAGTGCTACGGTGCGCACGGATGCCCCCGAATCCCGTTGATCTCGCTGCTCAGGGCGTTCGCACGCTGCGGGCCTTCGGCAACCGCATCCCGATCGGCGGCGGCATCATCGCGCAGTCGCTCGAATCGGCCGCCACCGGGCGTAACGTGATGATCACCGGAGCCTCCTCGGGGATCGGCAAGTCCGCGGCCCTCGAAGTCGGGAAGGCAGGCGGGACGATGCTGCTCGTGGCACGCTCGGAGGACAAGCTCGAGCAGGTCAAGCGCCAGATCGAGGCGCTTGGCGGGACGGCGTACGTGCACCCGTGCGACCTCAACGATCTCGACGACATCGATCGGATGTCCGACGAGGTGCTGGGCGATCACGGGAAGGTCGACGTTCTGGTCAATAACGCCGGCAAGTCGATCAGGCGCTCGGTCGACCGCGCATACGAGCGTTTCCACGACTACCAGCGGACGATGCAGCTCAACTACTTCGCCCCGGTCAAGCTGATCCTGCGGCTACTCCCGGTCATGCGCGAGCACGGTCATGGCCACATCATCAATATCTCGACGATCGGCCTTCAGATGAATACGCCGCGATTCTCGGCGTACGTCGCCTCCAAGGCGGCGCTCGATGCTTTCTCGCGGTCGATCGGACCCGAGATCATCCACGATGGCGTGCACGTCACGACCGTCTACATGCCGCTGGTCCGCACGCCGATGATCGCCCCCACCAAGATCTACGACCGCTTCCCCACCCTCAGCCCCGAGGAGGCCGGCCACATGATCGCCGAGGCGATCCGCAAACGGCCGAAGCGGATGGCGACGGTCCTCGGCAACATCGGCCAGCTCAGCTATGCGATGGTGCCGGGCGCGCAGGACCTCGTCGTCAGCCGCGCGTACCAGCTATTTCCGGAAGGCGATGCTCAGGCCGCCAAGGAACCGACGGCCGAGCAGCGCGCGTTTGCCGCCGCGACACGCGGCGTGCACTGGTAGTTAGACAAGCCGCCTGGCTACGGCTTGAATTTTGCCTGACAGGCCTGGATCTGGGACGTGTCGGTTCCCGCTGCCGACAGGCAGGAGGTGAGGTTCACGACTCCCGCAGGAACGGCGCCGCCGGACTGGCCGTTGGCATTCTTGACCGCCTGCTGGAGCTGTTTCTCGCCTTGAACAACGGCGTTGTTGGCCGCATTGTTGTCAGGTCGGATGACCGCGAAGTAGACGACGCCGAAGATCACCAGCGACACCACAGCCGCGATCAGGCGATACTTCACACTGCTGACGATGACGTACATGGGTTAGCCCCCGATGGTGGAAGTTGTCGGACACCTACCGGTGCCCGAGGCGCTAATCCCGCGCGGATCTTCCTTGACCCGAGGGCACGGGACGGCCGAGACAAGTATCGGGCGCTACTCGCGGTGGCTTTAGACATTGCTCGGCGTGTGCGCCGAAGCCACCGGCATCCCGCCCAGAGATGCTTGACTGCACAACTTCTTCTGGTACCCTGGGTCCACGGCGAACCCAGGAGGCGACATGCAGCTCGAAGGCATCCATCACATCACCGCGATCACCGCCGACGCACAGCAAAATGTCGACTTCTACGCCGGGGTTCTCGGCCTGCGGCTGGTCAAGAAGTCGGTCAACCAGGACGACACGTCGGTGTACCACCTGTTCTACGCCGACGAGACGGGCGATCCCGGGTCGGACATCACCTTCTTCGAGTATCCGGGTCTGCCCCGTGGGCGTGCCGGAGCGGGAATGGTGCACCAGATCGTGTGGCGCCTGACCGGACCCGAGGCGCTCGACTTCTGGGAGCGCCGCCTTGCCGATCACGGCACTGACCTCACACGACACCCGGACAGCGTCGTATTCGCCGATCCCGAGGGCTTGACCCACGAGCTCAGGGTTGTCGAGACCAGCGACGAGCCACTGATCGCCGAGCACCCCGGGATCCCCTCCGAGCTGGCAATCCAGGGCTTTCACGCCGCGCGCGCCCACGCGGCCGATCCCGCGCGTAGCCGCGACCTGCTCGAGGACACTCTCGGGTTTTCGCCGCCGGTCAAGGTCGGCCCCGGTGCAGTGATCGAGTCGCGTGAGCTCAGGGGCAAGCGCCGTGGCAACTACTACCTCTATGAGCCGCCGCCGGCAGAGCACGGCCTGCAAGGTGCGGGCACCGTTCACCACATTGCCTGGGCAGCGCAGCCCGAGGAGATCGAGGCCTGGCGCCAGCGTGTCGCGCAGGGCGGAGCGCATCCTACGCCGGTGATCGACCGCCACTATTTCCGCTCGGTGTACTTCCGCGAGCCGTCCGGTGTGCTGTTCGAGATCGCCACGATCGGCCCCGGATTCACCGTCGACGAGCCGGTCGAGCATCTCGGCGAGAAACTGTCGCTGACGCCCCCGTACGAGCACTTGCGCGAGCGGATCGAGCCGAAGCTCACGCCGCTGCGCAACCCGCGCGAGAGCTGGAGCGCGCGCTAGCGGCGCACTGGCAAAGGCCGGCCGATCGATCTTGCGCCACTATGGCGCACGATCGATCACCGTGTCAGTCCGACGGCTTCTAAACGGGAACGCCGGCGTCGTTCATCAGACGCGCGACCGGCACAGCCCGAAGGTGCTCTGAGCCCAGCCGCGAGGCGAGCTCGCTGACGAGCCGCGCCACATCGCTCGGCTTGCTCACGGTCAGCTCGATCACCTCGCCGGGGCGCAGCATCCCGACTTCGGTGTGGCTGCCCCCGAGCTTTACCGCTCCCGCCACCAGACGCCCGCCGGCGCCGTGGGCAAACAGCCACTGCCCGAGGCTCGGACCGCTCGACACATACAGGAAGTGGTGATGATGGTGCAGCCCGCACGTGCGGCCGAGGTCGTTGATTACGTCGCGGGTACCCAGCCAGCGCACGAGCCCGCCCTTCGGCAGCCGCGGAACCGCCTGATCGCCCGATGGCACCGCGCTCAGCTGTGCCGCGGTGAGGCTGTGAGCGACTGTGAACGACACATGGATACCCTGGCTCGAGAGCACGCGTGCGACCGCGGGAAGATCGGTCAGGGGCGTATTGACCAGGATCCCCACCTCGGGCCTCGTCGTTGCCACCCCGGTCACGGGGCGCATGTGCACGAAGTGCGACACCAGCTTGTAAGAGGCGCCCGTGGTGAACGTCCACGCCACCAGGGCCAAGGACACCGCCGCGGTGGTTGCAGCCCGCGCGGTGCGCACGCGCCAGACCGGCAGCTGCCGGACCCGGCGCTCGTCGCCCAGGATCAGGGATGCCGTCGACGGGCGTCGCGCGAACGAGCCGTCGGGCTCGGGGCTGCGCTGCAGCGCCCGCTCGATCGCGGGGCCCAGCTCTTTCTGCTTGCGCGCGACCTCGGCGAGGCCGAACCGCTCGAGCGCGGCGTTGGACGCGCGGACGTGGCCGTAGCCGAACCCGTAGGAGACAACCGGGCAGCCGCGGATGATCGCCTCGAGCACCGTCAGTCCGGCGCTCGAGTGGACGAGCGTGTCGCTGGCCGCAAGCACGTCGCCCATCCGGTCGGTGAAGCCCATCAGCCGCAGCCGAGGCTCGCCGCCGAGATGACGGGCGACCCGCAAGCGCAGGTTGTCATTGCGCCCGCACAGGCAAAGCACGAGGGCATCGGGGACTGCAAGCGCGGCCCGTGTGGCGCCAAGCAGGTCGCCAACTCCCCAGCCTCCACCCGAGACGGCGATCACCTTCGCGTCGGCCGGCAAGCCAAGCGCCCTCCGCGCGTCGGCTCGGGTCCGCGCCGCCAGGAACGCCGGCGAGGTCGGTGGCTTGGCCCAGCGCACGCTGCCGGGGCCGGCGATCTTTTCGACCTCCTCAACGGACTCCGGGTGAGTGATGAAGTGCAGGTCGATCCCCGGGTGCGCCCAGAACTGAAGCCCGGCCAGATCGGTGATCGACGAGTAGCACGGAACGTTCAGCCGGCCGGTGCGGCGGAGCTCTCCGAGAACGGCCGTCACGCCTGGGTACGTCGAGAGGATGTAGTCCGGGTTGTGCGCGCGGATCAGCCGCATCAGCCCGCGGCGTCCCAGCGCCGTCAACAGCCTCCTGGCGATCCACCGCGTCGGGGCGAAGTACATGAACAGCATGTACTGGAAGTCGAACAGCCACGGAACCCAGCGAAACATGAACGCGGAGTTCTCGCGGAGCACGCGCGTGAGCAGGCCTCCCATCGCGGGCAGACCATTGACGATCGAGACCTGGGCGTCGGGGTCGTCGTCGCGGAACTCCCGGGACACAGCTCTCGCGGGCAGGTCGTGTCCTTCGCCGATGTCGGCGGAGATGATCAGCACGTTCCGGGGCCGGGACTCGGCGTCTGGCTCGCCGGCCGGGATCACCGCGTCGGCCTGACGCTCGGCGGCGACGGTCGCCTGCTCCTGGCGCCACTGCACATAGCGACGCACTCCCTCGTGGAACGGCGTCCCTGCGCTCCAGCCGAGCTCCTGGCGCGCGCGGTCGCTGTTTACGACCTTGCCGCCGAAGTCACCGGGGCGCGCCGGCGTGTAGACGATCTCGACGTTCCCGAGGAGCTCCTTGACCGTCTCGGCGATCTGCTTGATCGTGACGTTCTCGTCGCTGGCGAGGTTGTAAACGCGGTTGGCCGCCTGTTCCTCGAGGCCGAGCGCGACGCCGTGGGCGAGGTCCTCGACGTACACGAAGCGGCGCGACTGGCCGCCGTCACCGGCGAGCGTCAGCGGCTCGCCGCGCAGCGCCTTGCCGACGAACGCGGGGATCACCGCTGCCTCCCGCGCGCGAGGCCCGTACGGGATGCCGAAGCGCAGGATCGTGTAGTCGATGCCGTACAGCTCCTGGTAGGCCTTGCAGTAGAGCTCGCCCGCGAGCTTGGTACTCGTGTACAGGTGGCTGGGAGGCGGCAGCAGCGTGTCCTCGTCGACCGCTTCCTGCTCGCAGTCGGAGTAGACCCAGATCGTGCTGGCGTAGACGATCCGCTTGACCCCCGCGCGCCGCGCGGCCTCGAGGACCGTGACGGTCCCGCGAGCGTTGACCCGCTCGGCGTCCTCGGGCTCCGCATGTACGTCGTTGACGTCGGCGACCGCCGCCAGGTGGGCCACCGCGTCGCAGCTGTGCAGCGCGCGCTCCAGAGCCTCGCGGTCGGTGATCGACCCGAGCACCGTGTCGACGCTGCCGCGCTCGTGCCACGGCGAGGGCCGCAGGTCATAGATCACGGGCTCGTGTCCGCGCGCGCGAAGCTTGTCGACTACGTGCGAGCCGATGAACCCTGATCCGCCTGTGACTAGAACTCTCATTTGCTTAGGACTCCGGACGGTAATACAGCGGCACGCAGGAATGGTTGCGCGCGACCCAGTCGCTGTTCGGGAGTTCCACGTCGTGACCCATGATCCTGTGACAGGGCTCGTCGTAGACCCTGCCGGTCGAACGCTCGAGCCAGTCGAACACGATGTACTTGTAGAGGCCTGAGACCATCCCGTCCGGCAGCTCGAGTCGGCTCGGGTAGCTCGGGTCGAGCTGCTCGCGGGCGACTCGGTTCTTCCAGGCCACGATCTCGGGCAGCCGCTCCACCTGCACGAGGCCGACGGCCGCTGTGAATTCGTTCATCCGGAAGTTCAGCCCGCTCACCTCGTAGCCGGGCTTTCCGTAGTTCCGGTAGGCGCGGGCGTGCTCGATCACCTCCGGGCGACGGGAAACCAGCACGCCGCCCTCGCCCGTGGAGATCGTCTTGGTGGCGTACAGCGAGAACACTCCCGCGTCGCCGAAGCTCCCGGGGTGACGGCCGTTCCAGCTGGCTCCGTGCGCATGGGCGCAGTCCTCGATCAGGAAGATCTCGTGCTCGGCGCAGTACTTGGCGATCTGCTCGGTGTCGAATGCGATGTGGCCGCCGATGTGCACCAGGAACGCCGCGCGCGGCTCGTGCCGCTCGGCCTTTTCCTGAAAGTCCGCGAACGACATGCAGAGATCCTCGCGATTGCAATCCACGAATTGAACATCGGCACCGGCGCCCAGAGCGGCAAGCGGGGTGGCCATGAATGTGTTGGCAGGACACAGGACGGTTTCGCCTCGGACACCAGCGAACTGGAGCGCCGCAAGTGCTCCACCCGCCCAGCTAGAGAGAGCGACCGCCGGCGCGGCGCCTTGCTTCTCCCAGGCCGATTCGAAGCGTCCCACGATCTCGCCCTCGGACCAGCGCTCTGAGTCGAGCACCTCGTCGATCAGCTCGTGCAGCCGAGCGCGATCGCGATGGTCGAACCCGATCGCGAAGCGCGCGAAATCGGGTGACGGGGGTGCGGAGGTCGGATTCATGGTCTAACTAGGCAGGGCCGCGCGCATCGCGCAGCCGCTTGAGCCGGCCGGGCGGCGCGAAGCTCGCTTTACCGGCCCATCCTCGCAGGTCACTGCCCAGGCCGGCAAGCCTGTCATAAGGGTAGGACGGTAGCGAGCCCGCGACATGAAAGCTCTGCCAGGATTACCGGGAGCGCCTCCGCGGTCCTTCGATGCGAGCCACTGGCGCTGTAGAAGTCCGCATCGTGCAGGAGGATCACGTCACCGTCCGAGAGACCGCGTGTCGCGCGAGCTGCGATCCGCGTGGGGGTGGTGAACTTCCGCCAGTCCTTGCCCCAACGTGACCACAGCAGCGGCCTGAACCCGCTCGCGCGCGCGAGCGTGAAACCCGCGGCGCTATAGATGCCGTAGGGCGGGCGATGCCAGCTGGGACTGACACCGGTGGCGTCTTCGATCGCGGCTCGCGACCGGCGGAGGTCCTCCTCCAGCTGGCGTTCGCTGAGCCGCAGCTGCAGGCGGTGGCGGTGGCAGTGAAGGGCGATCCTGTGGCCCGCGCCGTCGATCCTGGCGGCCAGGGACGGTCGACGGAGCACCTGCTCCCCAACCAGGAAGAAGGTCGCGCTGGCGCCGCGGCTTGCCAGCAGCTCGAGGATCGCCGGGGTGCCCTCGGGGTGCGGGCCGTCGTCGAATGTGAGTGCGACGCCGCCGGCCTCCTCGAGCCTCAGCGGAATCCCGCGCTCGCGGGCGACTGAGGGTAGGACCGGCGCGAGCAGCGCGGGCAGTCGGACTGGCACGGTGCCGCAACGATGTCACGGTTGCCAGTGCGGATAACGTCCGCCTGGTGGATCAGTTCGATGCGGAGGTGACGGTTCGGCGGGTGCGCTTCGTCAGCGACGCAACGGGCTGGGGCGTGCTCGAGGCGGCCACCGACGACGGGACGGCGGTGGTGCTGGTCGGAATGCTCCACCACCTCGAAGAGCGCGAGCGCGTCAAGGTCATCGGAACCTGGGTCAACGACAGCCGCTACGGGGCTCAGGTGAAGGTGTCCGAGGCGACCCCGCTGCCACCGACCGACGCCGAGGCGCTGATTGCCTATCTGCGGCGCGTCAAGCACGTCGGGGAGAAGCGCGCTGCTCGGCTGGTGGCGCAGTTCGGCGCCGATCGCGTGCTCGACGCGATCGACGAGCGTCCGGAGGCCGCTTTCGCGGCCTCCGGTGTCCGGCGCGCCGCACTCGAGGAAGCGGTCAGCTCATGGGAGCGGCTCCGTGTCGCGCGCAAGCTCCACCTGCTGCTCGCCCCCCATGGCCTGGCCCATCTGGTGGCGAAGATCCAGGACGCGTTTGGCGACGGAGCCCACCGCGTGGTGAGTGAGCACCCATACGAGCTCACCAGCGTGTTCGGGGTCGGCTTCCTCACCGCCGACCGGATCGCCCGCTCCGCCGGAGGTATTTCGGACAGCCCCGAGCGGGCTCGTGCCGCGGCCCTCCATGTCCTCACGGAGAACGAACGGAGCGGCAGCACGTGCATGCCGATCCGCAAGCTGCTCGCGTCCCTTGCAGAGCTGCTCAGGAGCGGAGTCGACGAGGCGTTCATCGATGGCCTGGTCAGCGCCGGCGACCTCGCGCGTGAACACGAGTGGGTGTATCGCCGGGAGACCGCCGAGCTCGAGGTGGAGCTCGCCCGGCGAATCGCCGATCTGGTGGCCGCCGATCCCGCGGACCGGCTGAG
>CATPAX010000173.1 GCA_955652215.1 uncultured Solirubrobacteraceae bacterium
ATGCATCTCGAGCTCGAGCGGGAGTTCGCTGAGTGGTTCGAGACCGAGGCAGCGCTGGTCTTCACCACCGGTCATCAGGCGAACGTTGGAACGCTCGGGACGATTCTCGGGCCCGGCGACACGGTGATCGTCGACTCCGGGGATCACGCCTCGATCATGGACGGGTGCATCCTGTCACGCGCGAAGCTCCGCGCCTTCAAGCACAACCGCCTCGATCGGCTCGAGCATACGCTGGAGCGAGCCGCCGGAGACGGTGGCGGCGTCCTCGTGGTGGTCGACGGGGTCTACTCGATGGAGGGAGACGTCGCGCCGCTGCCCGATATCGCAGACCTCTGCTCGCGCTTCGGCGCCCGGCTGATGGTCGACGAGGCGCACTCTCTGGGTGTGCTGGGCGAGCGCGGCACTGGGGCGAGCGAGCTGCTCGGCGTCGAGGACCGAGTCGACCTGCGGATGGCCACGTTCTCGAAGTCGCTGGCATCGTGTGGCGGCGTGATCGCCGGGCCGGCCGACGTGATCGAGTACCTGCGGATCCAGTCCCGTCCATTCATCTTCACAGCCTCGGCGGTCCCCGCCGCGATCGGCGCGGCGCTCTCCGCGGTCCGGATCTGCCGCTCCGAGGAGGGTCGCGGGCTGTTCGCGAAGGTGCTCGACAACGCCCGCTACCTTCACCGCGGCCTGCGCGACCTCGGATTCCGGGTCGTCCCACCCACGAGGCTTGCGGACGGCCGCGAGATCGTGACGCCTGTCGTTCCCGTCGTCGTGGGCGACGACTGGAAGGCGGTCTTCCTCTGGAGGGCACTGTTCGACGCCGGCGTGTTCGTCAACGTGGCGATCCATCCCGCCGTGCCTCCGTCCGGGGCGCTGCTGCGAACGAGCGTGATGGCCACGCACGATCCGCGGACCCTCGACGAAGCCCTTGCGGCATTCGGACAGGCCAAGGAGGCGTTCGAGGCCGAGCACGGACGGCTGCCGGCTCCGGACTGAGAGCCCGACGCCACTACGACTGCACGCGGGGCCGGGAGGCCGCCAGGCGCATCGCGACGGCGGCATCGTACATACGTTTAGCTGCATATCAAAGGGAACTTGTCCACTCCCGCACAAGGCATTCGGGCGAAGAAAAACCACGCTCTAAGCGCATGTCCGGGACTTGTGACATTGCTGTTACCGAAGGATTGGCGTAGCGTCCTCGTTCGTTGCATGGACGGCGTGCGGAGGGTCCTAGGGGTAGGAGACCACCGCGCAGGGGCACCCGAGATCGAGTAACGGACCTGGTCGGGAGAACAACGCGTGGAAGCGGCCGCACGGCCGCTCGCGTGGACAAACGGACAAAGCAAAGGCGTCCGCTTCGGCGGACTGACGCTAGGAGAGGCAACGGCAGATGACGCGAACGGCCACTATCCCCCAGGACCCCCAGCGGCTACGTGCGTTGGAACGAGCGAATGAGGTCAGACTCGCCCGGGCCGAGCTCAAGCGACGGATCGCAGACGGCTACGTCTCCGTGGCGGACGTTCTGCTCGACCCACCGCAAGAGGCGGTCAGCTGGGTGATAGGCGATGTGCTGATGAGCCAGCGGCGCTGGGGGACCACGCGCTGCAGGAAGTTCCTGTCGCACAACCAGATCACCGAGACCAAGCCGCTGGGAACGCTCACTGAGCGCCAGCGGCGGCTGCTCGCCGGGCAGCTCCGCGAGTGCACCTCAGCCGAGCTGGTGCTCGTAGGAGCTTGACGCCGCGCGCCCGGGAGCCGGGCCTGCGATCGCCGTCGGTCGCTCGCCCGGCTCCTCCGCGCACCTGGTCTGCTGTCGTCAGAGGTGGATCCCCAGCGGCACGGGGCTGGCGCCGGCGAACAGGAAGAACCAGACCACGAACACCGTGATCGTAAGTCCGGCGCTTACCACCAGGACCCCCTCGAGCATCACGTGCCCAGGATCGTCGAGACCTTGAGCGCGCCGGTTTGCGCGATAGGTGTTGCTCAGCTTCGCGAGCAGCGCCGCAAGCATTGCGATCGTCGCGACGACGCCAACGAACATGATTCCCAGCGCTGCCCCCAGCGAGTTCGTCACGCCCTGGATCTGCGACCCGATCCACAGCCACGCCAGCGGCGTTCCCACCCACAGAACCAGGCTGCCGGTGAGCATGATCAGCACCACCAGCGATGCGCTTGCTCCGGTTCGCCGTAGCCCACGCTTGGTCGTCACAGCTGAATCCTCAACGGGCCGACGGGTGCTTGGAAGGGCGCCCGTGGCCCTACGGTAACGGACAGCCGGAGGACAGCTTCACCTGCCACCAGCCCATCAGCATGCCGATTATCCCGAGCCGCGGCCGGACCTCCCAGGCGCCGCATCCCGGCTCGCCGACATCGCTCCGGGAAATGCGGGCGAAGCGATACTTGCCGGGATCGAGCAGCATCTTCTCCAACCGCAGGCGGTGCGCGGCCTGAGCGTCGGCGGCGCTGGCGATCGCCGTCCGAGCCTGGTGGAGGCGCCCAATGAGCTCATCACGGACCCGCTCGAGCTCGCCGAGATCAAGCATGCGCGCCTGGCCCTGGGTACCGGCGGGCAGCAGCGAATCCATGGTCCCCATCTGGTAGGCGGTCACCACCGCTGCGGCAAGGTCCCGCTCGAGCCGGGCAATCTGCGCGCGAAGCGAACCGCGGGCCGCGCGCTCGCGCTCCTCAAGGCCTGCGGGCGGGGCAAGATATGGGCGGCTACCGCGCTCGAGAAGCTCCATCGTTGGCTCCTTCTCAGACGACGCCAGACTACCACTGCTGACTTTCG
This sequence comes from uncultured Solirubrobacteraceae bacterium, assembly GCA_955652215.1. Next base: position 2,777 of record CATPAX010000173.1, read on the forward strand.
CCAGCCCGGGGGCGACAAGCGTTCGGTGCCACCTCAGAGACGTGGCTAGCCGCGCCCACCGCCCCCCGCGAGCGCCTCGGCGGCCAGCCAGAGAGCCTCGGTTAGGTGTAGATCAGGAACGCCGCCAACGCCGATGGCGAACAACACGACGCGCTGGCAAGCAAGTATTGATTCATGCCCGTGCGCCAGCTCCCCGAACAGCAGCGCGTGAATTCGCCCCGGATCGGCAATGACCAGGCGTCCGGTACTAAGCGTCACGCGATGGGTGCCGGCCCCGAGCGCCTCGCCCGCGCCGGGCTGACGGATCCCAAGACCGCCAGCGCCGACGCACTCGCCGTCAAGCGCCCAGACACCCACCCCGGTCTCGACCAGGGCAATCAGCAGGGCGGCGTGGAGCGGGTCGTGCGCGCTCAGGCCGCCGTGCAGCAGTCGAGCCAGCGCGGCCTGCTCGGCGGGAGTGCGCTGGACATCCGGGTCAAGGCCCGTCTGGCGGAAGAAAGCGCGATAGGCCTGATCGACTGGCCGCGTGCGCATCGTGATCACCCGCGCGCCGTGGATGCGGTCGGACAGCATGCGGAGCCTG
>CATPAX010000174.1 GCA_955652215.1 uncultured Solirubrobacteraceae bacterium
ATTCCAACCCGAGCGCTTGTTCGTCGGTCATGGCGAAGCGATTGAATCCGACGCCGCCGCTGCGGTCCACGAGGCACTCGATCAGTCGCGGAGCGACATACCCCAGCTGTTGCTCCGGTCGCCGAAGCTGCTGCGCGGCGTCCTTGGGTCATAACGCCGAGCACGAACAGCCCACTGGGCCGGTGGCGCTGTTCAGAAGCTCGAGTCGAACGGTATGAAATTGCTCGCGTAGACGATCTCTGTGGCGTTGTCCGCTTGGCTCGGAATGGATTTGCCCGGTGGACGGCTGGTGAGCTCGTGGTCCTCGAGTCGCCCGCGGATGCGGAGTAGGTGTCGGGCCGCGTCGTAATGCAGGAAGCTCACGCGGATCTCCCAACTTCCGGAAGAGCTCCGCAGACGGGCATGCAGCTGGTACTGCGCGCTCCTCCAGCGATGCTCGAAGCGCACGAGATCTACCCGGCAGGAATTGCTCCCCGCTAGGGCGAGACGAAAGGCCGATCGGCTGACGTGAAGCAGCACAAGCTCCACGCGATGGCTGGCCCGCTTGTGGACCAGGCTTCCGCGGCCTTTGGCGCGAACCACGTGAGCGTGATCGACGAGCGTCGCGCACATGCTCGCGTGGGCCGAGCTAGCGCCGGTAGTTGCTGCCGGAAGCGCGACGACTCCGAACGCGCCTAGCAGTAAGACGCGCTTCGACATCGTGCGGATCATACGATCCGCTTTCCCGGTGTCCCGCGGTCGCAAGCAGGAGCGCCGGTGGGCCCAGTCGAGTGCCGTGCTCCGGTTGTGGTCCATCGCCCTGACTGCCAACTCTACGCACGGCAGGGCTCGCGATCAAGTGCGCGCGTCCGTCGCTCGCCGGACCAGTCAGCTGCGCGAGGGACGCGGGAACGTCCGCCTGGAGCGACTCGGTCTCATCGACAGACTCCCGGGTCCGGTGCGGAGCAACACAAGCATCGCCACCAGTTCGGCCGGCGCAAGAGTGAGGCTGATCACCTCTCCCTTGGCGATGCCCGAAACGATGATCGCACCAACCATGTCCCCGGCCAGCGCGACCGCCGCTAGCCTCGTGAACAGACCGGCGATCAGCAGCGCGCCGCCGACCAGCTCGATCACGCCGATCGCCACAACAAACGCCTCAGGGCCGGGTAATCCGTAGGACTTGAACGACGCGAGCTCAGACGAGTGGTTGATGAACTTGCCTACACCGAACGCAACGAAGACGCCGCCCGACAGAAACCTAAGCACCAGTAATCCACGATCACGGGCCATCCAGTTACCCGTTTCGCGCCGGCTCTGCGGTTCTGTGGGCCCCCACGGCAACACCGTGACGCTGAGGCTACGCCGCGTTCTTAACAGCTGCTGACATCGCCGCAGCTCCTCGCGTCCCGGTCCATCGGGGCTGATAGCTACGTCAGGCCATAGGCTTTGCGAGTGGCCCAGCAGGTGTCTTCTCACAAGCTGTATCGAGAGCGCGAGCGCGGAACGTGAGCCCTCTCAGCGGCAGGCAGCCGCGGTCTTCGGGCGCGCTACTGGTTCGGCGGATGTTCGCCGTCCACGCCGAGTCTGAGCGCCGGAGTATTTCCGTCGATGAGCTGCTCGGCGTCGCGGCCGGGCAAGGCGAGGCGGAGGCTTGCGGGGAGATCGGGACTCCGTCCGGGCGAACACGGCGGGAGCTGTTGGTCGCAGGAGCGGGGTTGGCGGGTCTGTTGACTAGACCCGCAAGCAGCCTCGCTCGGGTGGGCACACGGCGAGGACCGCGCATCGTGATTGTGGGAGCCGGGCTGGCTGGGGTGCGGTGCGCGCACCTGCTTTGGACGGCGCGAGCGCATCATCGCGTGGTCTCAACTGTCTATGAAGCGAACCAGAGCCGGACCGGCGGCCGCTGCTGGACCCTGCGTGACTTCTTCGCAGCGGGACTGATCACCGAGCACGGCGGATCATTCATCGACACCGCCCACCACGCGACTCGCCACCTGGTCGCACAGCTCGGGCTCGAACTAGAGGTGGTGAACGGCGGCGATCTCCCGACCGGCCAGGACATCTACTCCATCGACGGTGCCTACTACACGCGAGCGCAAGCAAGTGCCGATTGGAGGGCGGCCGGCTACCACGCTTTCCGGCACGCTTCGAACCAGCTTCAGAGCGCAGCCGGCGCCAGGCGGCTGGACTCGATGTCGGTACCGGAATGGCTCCAGAGCACGAGCATCGGCATTGGCAGCCGCCTCGGAAAGCTGCTGCTCGCCAACGCGGTGACCGAGAACGGTGGCGATCCAGGAGATCAATCGGCCCTCGACCTGATTCAGGTCACTGCCGGGAGCCCGCGGGCGACACTCAACCTGCTGCCGGGCGACGATGAGCGCTATCACGTCGTGGGCGGCAATGACCAGATCGTCAAGCGGATGATCGCCGAGCTTCCCCACGGGAGCGTCCGCCTCGACCACGAGCTCATCGCGGTCCGAGAGAACGGCGATCGCTCGATCACGCTCGTCTTTGATAGCTCTGGGCGCACGGTGCAAGTGCGCGCCGATTACGTCGTGCTCGCGCTTCCGTTCAGCACCCTGCGCGACGTCGATCTCGGAGGGTCGGGGCTGTCACTCGCCAAGCGCCAGGTCATCCGCAATCTCGGCATGGGCACTAACGCGAAGGTCCACGTCGAGCTCAGCCACAAGACGTGGCCGGCGCTCGGCTTCGCAGGCGCCGCGTACAGCGAATGGGACAGCTTCTGCTGCGCCTGGGACGACTCGGTGCCACTCGGCCCCGCTGCCAGCCCTGCTCTCCTACTCGGCTTTCCAGGCGGACGTGTCGGTGCGAGCGGCCTGACAGGTGCGGCGCACGGACCCGCGCCCCCTCGCGACCTCGAGTGGTTCCTCGATCAGATCGAGCCCGTCTTCCCGGGCACGTCGAGCGCTGCCACGGGTCGCGCGTACGAGGATCACTGGGCGCGCGACCGATGGGTCCACGGGGCGTATTCCTACTTCCGCGTCGGTCAGGCGAACACGTACGGGCCGATCGCTGCCGCGGCCGAGGGTCGGTTTCAGTTCGCCGGCGAGCACACCTCGATCAACTATCAAGGCTTTCTCAACGGCGCTGTCGAGACCGGTGAGCGCGCGGCGCGCGCGCTGCTGCGGTCCGTCTAGGACGCGGTGTCTCGTTGTCGCCTAGGTGCGATGGTGGTGATCTACGCCCTCGTTCTCGCCGAGGCTGCGATCGTTCTCACGGCGCCGGTCGGGGCGGGCGAGACGGTGATGTCCTTCGTGATCCCTATAGCTAGTCTCGATGCGGTGCCGCTTCAGAACCGCGTGACGGCGCTGGGCGGGCTTGTTGCCACGCCCGAACAGGGCCGGGCTACCGCAAATCGCGGCAGTCAGTTCACGACGAACCACCCATGGCCTTGTCGTTGGGAGGCCCGAAATGCCCGGGCAACTCCGTAGAGCCCACGTTTCATACGCGATGCGTCCCGGGAGCTGGCGCCACATGGCGCGGCGAGCTCGCGTACTCGCCCAGAACGGCGATCGCGATCCCTCACCGCCGCTGTCATGGCCGGTGAGCGCGGAGACGAAAGCGAAGTTGCTCGTTCGCTGGCCGCGCCGGTATGGATGGCCGAATGCGACGGGGTGGATCGATCCGATCAAGCACGGAATCGGCACCCACGTACGTGTCGAGCCCGCCGACATCCCGCAACCGGTCGGTAACGCTGTGCTGTTCGAGGTGCTGCTGGACGGTGCCAGCTGGCGGGTGGCGATCGACTACTCCGACCTTGGCGATCTCCACGAATGCGCCGGCCAGACGGACCTCTATTACAAGTTGCAGTTCAGGCAGGATGGATATGGAAGCGACACAATCGTGCCCGGTGGATATGTGTCGAACAAACCGGCGCTGTACAAGCACTCCCGCGCTCTGCGGGACCTCTCCAGGCAGCGCGCTCCGGTACACGATGTGGTTGGAAGGTTCGGCGTGTGGTCTGGGAGGGAAATACGAAATCGCGCCGTC
>CATPAX010000175.1 GCA_955652215.1 uncultured Solirubrobacteraceae bacterium
GGGCGGTCGCGGCGGTGAAGTCCATGTCTACGGGGTGAACCCCGGTAGCGGGAACACCAATCAGATCATCATCACCGGTGCAATCGCCGCGAGAGGCGAGACTTCGAATGTCAGCGAGAACATCGGGATGGTCACGACGCCGAACGGGACCTTCAAGGCGAATCTGCGCGAGCTGAACCACGCTTCTGGGACCGGCGGGCTGAACGAGAAGACATGCTCAGGTGCGTTCATGGTCACAGCCCCGATCACCCTGTTTGATGGCACCGGGGTATTCACGGGGATTAAGGGAACCATCAAGCTCCACGAGACCTTCGCGGGGATCTTCTCGAAGACCGATAGCGGGGCGTGCAACGCGGGGCCAACGGCTACCCCGCAGTCCGCCCTGCAGTTCTTCCAGGGCGAGGGGAACGTCTCGTTCTGATGCACCCTTACGGGGCGCAGTAACCCGAGCGAACCAGGTACTCGCGAACCTCGGGCTACGGCTCGCGGTTCGCGAATACCGTGAGTGGCGGCCGCTTCCCTGACCGCACTGAACAGGGCGGAGCCGATGCCCTCGCGGGCTCGGACGGCGTCGATGCTCACAAGCTCGCACTCGGACTACCGCCACCTCGTAAGTCGCCAGCCCGACGACTTGGTCCTCATCCATCGCTGGCAAGGCCGGCAGGGCCGAGGCGTCACGGGACCTGCCGCCGGTGACGATCGTCGGCGAGCCCCAGCGGTCAGCGAGCAGCCGCGCAATCCGGTCAGCCTCGCTGGCACGCGCCGGCCGGATCAGAATCTCACGTCGCAACCCGCTTCCGGTTGAAATCCACCCGGGCGGGTAGCAGAGGTGCTTCGACGCGCGGATCGACGTCTCCGATCTCGAGATCTTCGGAGCACCCTGCGAGGGTGAACAGGCGGTCGACGCTCGGAGCGCCGCGCAGAAGAACCAGCCGCCGCCCAGCCTCCCGGGCGTGGGTACTGGCGTCCGCAATCGCGCGGACACCGCAGCTGTCGATGAACGCGAGCTCGCGCAGGTCGAGCACAACCAGCCGCGCCTCCAGCTGACGCTCGCGCAAGATTCGCACCAGCTCCGGCGTCGTCGCGACGTCCAGTTCGCCGGCTACGTGCACCCAGGCAGCGGCCACGCCGCCATCGGTCCACGAGCACTCGAAGACACGCGGGCAGAGACCGACTCCGCCACGAGTCGATGCGGGAAGGGTCAGGGTGTCGGGCATGCGTGGCCTCCGTGGTTGGGGAACCTCGGAAGTCAGATCGCGCTGCCGGCCCGAGTACGGGACCAACCCCACGCTGATGCCCTCCAGTAGCGAGACTACTCCGCGCGTCAAGCGGACAGCGACACTGCGTCAGCCCCGTCGGACGCCGGCGCTTCTCCATCCCGGTTTATCCGAGCTTGCTGGGAACATATGTTCGTGTCGATATCCGGGATCATGCACGCGGATCTCGACGCGTTCTACGCATCAGTCGAACAGCGAGACGACCGTCGGCTCCGGGGGCGCCCGGTGATCGTCGGCGCCGGAGTCGTGCTGTCGGCAAGCTACGAAGCAAGAGCTCGCGGCGTGCGAACGGCCATGGGCGGTTCTATGGCTCGCCGGCTCTGCCCCGGAGCCGTCGTCGTGTCGCCCCGGATGTCGGCCTACAGCGAGGCGAGCCGCGCCGTCTTCGAACTCTTCAAGGAGACCGCGCCGGTGGTCGAGGCGCTGTCGATCGATGAGGCGTTCCTCGACGTCCGCGGGCTCGAGCATATATCCGGCACCCCCACTGAGATCGCCGGCAAGCTCCGAGACACCGTTCGCGCAGAGGTCGGGCTTCCGATCACCGTCGGCGTGGCGCGAACGAAGTTCCTCGCCAAGGTCGCGAGTGGCGTCGCGAAGCCCGACGGCCTGCTGGTGGTGGAGCCCCAGCGCGAACTTGACTTCCTGCATCCTCTTGAGGTCGAGCGGCTGTGGGGCGTCGGCGTGGTGACCTCCGGCAAGCTGCGCGAGCGCGGCATCCGCACTGTCGCCCAGGTCTCGGAGCTCGGCGAAGAGACCCTGATCGCGATGCTCGGACGCGCCGCCGGCCGCCATCTGCACGCGCTCTCGCACAACCATGACCCCAGGCCGGTGGTGGTCCGCCGCCGTAGGCGCTCGATCGGTGCTCAGCGCGCACTGGGGCGTCGCGCGCGGACGCCCGAAGAGCTCGCGGTGGCACTACTGGCGCTGGTCGATCGCGTCGCGAGGCGCCTGCGGGCCGCACACAGAGTGTGCCGGACGGTGGTGCTGCGCCTTCGGTTTGCCGACTATTCCCGCGCGACGCGGTCGTACACGATGGCGGAGGCCACCTTGCGGACGGATGTGATCTCGCGAACCGCTGCGGCGCTGCTCAGGACCTCGCTCCCCTTGATCAAGGAGAGGGGCATCACGCTGATCGGCATCGCCTTGACCAACCTGGAGGACCAGGACGCCGTACAGCTCGCGTTGCCCTTCGATCGTTCGGGAGACCTCGACGACGCCGTGGACCGTGTCCGCGCGCGATTCGGCTCGGGCTCCATCACCCGCGGCGCGCTGGTCGGGCGCGACCCAGGCGTGTGGGTGCCGTTGCTGCCCGATTAGCGGGCGCCCTCGCGACCGACCGTCGAGAATCACGATTATCCCCTGGCTACCCGGCATCCGGCAGGTCCGGCGAGCAGAGCTCGAGGCGTTGCGCGCGATCGAGCGCGACGCCTGCAGAGCGTTTGCTCACGTTGGCATGCCGGAGATCGCGGCAGACCCGCCCGCCTCGATCGCGGAGCTCGAGCAGTACCGACGGGAAAGAAACGCTTGGGTCGCGGTGGATCGAGACGACCGCCCAATCGCCTACCTGATCAGTCATCTCGTCGACGGCTGCGCCCATATCGAGCAGGTCAGCGTCGCCTCCGCGCACGCGAAGCATGGCATCGGTAAGACCCTGATCGACCACCTCGCCGAGCGCGCCGCCGCGGAGGGCATACCCGCTCTGACCCTCACGACGTTCCGCGACGTGCCCTGGAATGGCCCTTACTACACGCGCCTCGGATTCCAGATCATCGAGCCCGCCGACCAGGGACCCGAGCTCCGCAAGCTGATCGACGAGGAGGCCACCACGATCCCCGGTCATGCCCGGCGGGTCGCGATGCGCCGCCCAATCTGACCGGAAGGAGCGCTTACCTCTCATGCCGCGATCCTGAACCCCGAAAAGATCTGGCGCCGTGTCGGATAGTCCCAGTTGCGAAACGTAGGGCTGGCGACCCGGCCGCGGGTTGCCCAGGAGGCTCCGCGGAGCACCCGGTGGTCGGGGCCGAAGAAGACTTCCGAGTACTCCGGGTAGGGATAGGCGTGGAAGCCAGGGTAACCGTCGAAGTGACTGGAGGTCCACTCCCAGACGTCGCCGAGCATTCCGCGGCACCCGCTGGGCGAGCTCCCGTCCGGATACGCGCCTGCGGGTGCGGGAGCCCACCCAAGCTGGTCGACGTTGGCGTGCACGCCAGGCAGCGGCGGATCGTCTCCCCACGGATAAGTTCTTGCTGCTCCCGTTTCCTGATCCCAGGTCGCCGCCTTCTCCCATTCGGCCTCGGTCGGGAGGCGGACGCCGTGAGCGCGAGCAAAGGCGTCGGCCTCGAACCAGGAGACGTGGACCACCGGGCGGTGCGGATCGAATGGAGCGAGCTCTCCGAGCAGCCACTCGGCGCTGTGGTCCGCCGTCCAAGCGCCAGGTCTTTTGATATCGAACTCCTCCTTCCACGCCCATCCTTCGTCCGTCCACCACTCGCGCCGCTGATACCCGCCGCCTTCGACGAACGTCAGGTAGGTGGCGTTGGTGATCGGCGTGAGTCCGATCCGGTACTCGCGAACGTCCGTGCGGTGGCGAGGTCGCTCGTTGTCATAGCTGAACCTGCGATCGAGCGGCGCGCCGATCGTGCACTCGCCGGCGGCGATCTCGACGAGCTCCAGGCCCGTGGCGCGAGGAAAGGGGGCGTCTGGGAGGACCAGTCGGGCGGGCGGCCGGTAATCGGTCAACCGGGCGAGCTGCAGCGTCTGCAGCATCGTCTCGTTGTGCTGCTGCTCGTGCCCGAGAACCATCTCGTGCAGCTCGGCGGTGCCCATCTCATCGATCACGGCGAGCGTCTCGCCACGGACGTCGGCGAGATACTGACGCGCCGCGTCTGGACGGAGGAATTCGAGATCTCCCCGATGGGCCCTCGGCGTCTCGAACGCGTCGTAGATCTCGGCAAGATCTTCTCGCAGCAGGGGCCGCTGTCCGAAACGGTGCACGAGCCATAGATCCTCGAACGCCGCGATATGCCCTAGGTCCCACACCAGCGGGCTCATGAGCTTGGAATGCACCCGCTCGAGATCCTCGTCAGACACCGAGGCCACCAGCGCCAGGGTCCGCGTGCGCGTCTCCTCGAGCGTCGCTGCGACCTCTTCCGCGGACGCAGTGGCCGCTGACGCGCTCCCGAGCCTCATCGTCCAGAGCCTGTCATACCAACCATGAACTGAAACGAAACTCGTGCCACGCCGGATCACCTCCGGACTCGCCGCTACGATCAGCCGCCCGTGCAGTACCCGGTCGAGACGTTCACCGACGCAGAGCGCGCCCGCCTTCGAGCGCA
>CATPAX010000176.1 GCA_955652215.1 uncultured Solirubrobacteraceae bacterium
TCCCCGGACGGTCGACGATCTCCGCTCCTGTCATCCGCAAACGCCTGAGCGCGGCGATCACCTCGACCCGCCGCTCATCGAACCGGTTCGCCACAGGCTAAGTCAAGGCCGTAAGACATTCGACTGCGGGGTTTGCGAATTTTCCTGGCCAGCTCCTCGGGATTCAGCTTGACCGGCTCGAGCGGATCGTCGATAGCTCGTCGGCGTGCGGACAGATCGCGGCGCTCCTGCCGTTCGGGATGCCCCCGCCAGCTTTCCGCGCGGACGTTGCTGATCGGTCAACACACTGGCGGAGCCGCCGGTAGTCACCACGGAGTCACGCTTCCACATCGCTTGCAGGCCGACATCCGAAGTTCCACCATGGCGGGCATCAGTGCGGCAAAGCCCGCAGATTTACAGGCGTTCCTGCGAGAGCCGACGCGGGGACTCGAACCCCGGACCCCTTCATTACGAGTGAAGTGCTCTACCAGCTGAGCTACGTCGGCGTCCAGCGCGGACGAGTGTATCTGCGGACACAGCCCGGGTCCGGGCGCGCGCGAGTCATCGCTGGCCGGCGGCGGTCGGCACCCCTGGACAACCGTTCGAGCTCGCGAAACTCAGTCCAGCCGCGCGTGTTCCAACCTTCAGCCAAGTCTCCGGCGAGCCGATCCGGAGAGTGGGGAAACCAAGTCGTTGGGGCGAGTCCGGCGGTGATCCGCTGGTAGCGCCAATTCCCAAGCGCGAGCCCGTCAGCTAACCCCGCAGGCGAAAGGCGATCAGTTCACCTCCGACGCGGCGAGGTTCGCATGTGTGGATCGAGAAGCAGAGTGCAAGACGATCGTGCCGGCTGCGGGCGACGCAGTAAGGCCAAGAGACTCCTGGCCTTGTGTGTCGGCGCCGGGCTCCTCGCCTCGGCCGGACCCGCGACCGCGGACGCCGCCCTGCGCAGCGCCGCCGACGGGAACCTTGCGGCGTTCTCCGGAGGGCTTGTCCAGACCAGCGGGACACTCACCGCGGTGAGCGGCGGCTATGGCCAGGACACCCAGTCGTTCTCCGCCGCGTACTCCGGGACAGGGGGCGGGGCGGCCAGCGGCTCCTTCCGGGTCCGCTGGAAGCCGGGCCAGACGGTCTCCTACGGAGCGGCCTTCGAGCTGCCAACGGGTTTTCATACTGCTACCGCGGGACTGCAGACGCTGCTCCGGTGGGACAGCCGGCCGGAGTCGACCGGCGCCGTCGAACACGAGGGCATCGTCATCGACTACAGCAATAACACGGCGTCGCTGGTGGACACAACCGTGTCCGGAGTGCTCGCCACCCAGCGCGTGATCGCCGGACCCTTTCCGCTGCCGATCGGCACCTGGTTCACGCTCCAGGTCCGCCAGCTGCTCGGATCGGGAGCGGCCGCGTATACCGACGTGTATGAGAACGGGCAGCTGGTTGCGGCTTCCCGCGCGCCCACCTTCTCGGGTACCCGCATCAATCGCGTTGGCTACGGGATCGTGCAGCTCGACGCTGGTGCCGACCAGGGTCCGGTATCGCTGAATTTCGATCAAGCGAGTGCCGCTAACTACACCGGCTACGTGAACCCGCTCGGCGGGGATTGGTACGTCGCCGGCCGCACCGACATGGGCGTCGACTTCTGTCTTTACCCCGGAGAGCCGATCCGAGCGGTCGGTGACGGAGTCGTCGTGGGCATCAGTCCGAACTGGTTCAGAAATCAGCCCTACCTCTGGTATCAGCTGGTCGATGGGCCGTATGCCGGTAGCTATGTGTATGTGGCCGAACAGGTGCGGGGCCTTCCCAAGATCGGCACGCAGCTCACCGCTGGCCAACCGCTGGCCGACTTCAGGAAACACGGCACCTGCATCGAAATGGGCTGGAGCGCGTTCGACGGCGCGACGCTCGCGCAGGCGACGACCGGTTACTACGAGGGGCAGATCACCAAGGCGGGCGTCTCGTTCGCACGGTTTTTGATCTCACTTGGCGTCCAGGGAACGTTCGAATTGAAGCCGACCCCCCGCAAGCGAAAGCACCACCACGCCGCGGCGCGAGCGCGGCTCCTGCCGCGGGCCGTCACGGCTAGCCTCAGAGGTCATGTCTCACATCACCGTGTCGGGACTCGCCTACGCCCATCCGGGAGGTGACCTGCTGTTCTCAGAGGTGTCGTTCCGCGTCTCACCGGGGCGGCACGTCGGGCTGCTGGGTTCCAATGGGGTCGGTAAGTCCACTCTGCTGAGAATCCTCGCCGGAGAGCTCACCCCCGCCGATGGGGACGCCTCGGTCGGTGGACGGTTCGGCTACATGCCTCAGGATGTTGGGCTCGCCGACGACGCCCAGACGGTGCGAGAGATGCTCCTATCGCTTGCTTCCCACGCGGTCAGGTCAGCCGGGCAGCGAGTCTTGGAATGCGAGGCGCAGCTTGCCGCAGGTGACACATCAGCCGGCATGCGGCTCGGTTCGGCGATCGCCGACTGGTCGAGCCTCGGCGGGTATGAGCTCGAGGGCCATTGGGACTCCGCCTGCCGCCGGATCGTCCATGCCCCGTTCGCTGAGATCGCAGACCGCTCGGTCGTCTCGCTGTCGGGCGGCGAGCGAAAGCGGCTCGTGCTCGAGATCCTGTTCGAATCGGACCTCGACGTGCTGCTGCTCGACGAGCCCGACAACTTTCTCGACGTCCCGGCAAAGCTCGCGCTCGAGCGGCGGATCCGCGGGTCCAAGAAAACGGTACTGATGATCTCCCACGACCGCGAGCTCCTGTCCGGCGCCGTCGGATCGATTGTGACCTTGGAGGGCAACGGCGCGTGGATGCACGGCGCCTCGTACACCACCTATCCCCAAGCGCGCGAGGACCGGCAGCGGCGTCTGGGCGACGCGCTGGAGCGCTGGAACGCCGAGGAACGCCGTCTCTACAGGCTGATGAAGACCTTCAAGGAGCGAGCGCGATATTCAAGCGACTGGACCAAGAAGGCCAATGCCGCGGAGACACGCTGGCGCCGCTTTCGCGACGCCGGGCCACCACCCGCGCCGGTCACCGACCAACGCATTATCGTGCGCATCCGCGGCGGCGATTCGGCCCGCCGTGTGCTCGACTTTCGCTCGCTGGGGATCGGCGACCTCGTATCCCCGTTCACCGACGAGATTCACTTCGGCGAGCGGGTCGGGGTGATCGGTCCGAACGGGTCGGGCAAGACAGCGCTGATACGCGTCCTGGCGGGCGTCCGTGAAGCCGACTTCGGGGAGCTTCGCGTAGGTCCGCGCGTCTCGACGGGATTCTTTACCCAGCTGCAGTCGCGAGCCGACTTCTCCGGCCGGCTCGTGCTCGACGTCGTGCTCGAGCGTGTCCGTGGGCTGCAGGCCGCGATGGGGGCGCTCGCTCGCTACGGATTGTCGGAAGCCGCGCGTCGTCTCTACGACGTGCTGAGTGGAGGCGAGAAGGCACGAGTCGAGGTGCTGGTGCTCGAGCTCGAGGGCCACAACCTGCTGTTGCTCGACGAGCCGACCGACAACCTCGACATTGACTCCTCGGA
>CATPAX010000177.1 GCA_955652215.1 uncultured Solirubrobacteraceae bacterium
AGTTCGGTTTAACGAGATGGTCGCCTCGGGCGAGCTGCGGGCCCCGATCGTGATCGGCCGCGACCACCTCGACACGGGTTCGGTGGCCTCGCCGCAGCGCGAGACAGAGGCGATGGCTGACGGATCCGACGCGATCGCCGACTGGCCGCTGCTCAACGCGCTGGTGAACACCGCGTGCGGGGCCAGCTGGGTCTCGATCCACCACGGCGGCGGCGTCGGGATGGGTAAGTCGATCCACGCGGGACAGGTGTGCGTCGCGGACGGCACCGACCAGGCGGCGGCGCGGATCGAGCGCACGCTGAAGGCCGACCCCGGCCTGGGGATCGTCCGTCACGCCGACGCCGGCTACGAGCAGGCCGTCGCGGCGGCGCGGACCCACGGGCTGCGGATGCCGATGCTTTCCGAATGATCTCGATTTACGACGCCGCGCAGGTTCTGGTGGCGCCAGAGCCGGGGTTGCCATACCTGCGCTCGAATCGAGCCGGTGAGCTGCTGCTCGAGCCGGGAGGCCTGACAGCGGTCGACGGCCGGATCGTCGCGCTCGAGGCGTCCCAGGACGCCGAACTGCAAGTCGACGCACGGGGCTGCGCGCTGCTTCCCGGGCTCGTCGACTGTCACACGCATCTGCCGTTCGCAGGCTGGCGCGCGGAGGAGTACGAGCAGAAGGTGACCGGGGTGCCGTACGAGGAGATCGCTCGCTCGGGCGGCGGCATCGCCTCCTCGGCACGTGCCCTGGCGAGGGCGTCCGACGAGGAGGTGTTGGCCCAATCGTCACAGCTCGCGGCCGAGATGATCCGCTCGGGCACGACGACATTCGAGTGCAAGTCGGGATACGGACTCTCCCGCGAGGGTGAGCTTCGCGCGCTGGAGCTCGCCCACCGCCTGAAGCCGCTAATCGACCAGACCACGACCTCGACGGCGTTGCTGGCCCATGCCGTCCCAGGGGGCTTCACCGCGGAGTCCTGGATGGACGAGGTGGAGGCGATGGCCCCGCAGGCGCTGCAAAACGCGAGCGCACTCGACATCTTCGTCGAGTCGATTGCGTTCTCGAACGAGCACCTGAACCGGATGGGGCGGTTGGCGCAGGACAACCGTGTCGCGCTGCGAGCCCACGTTGAGCAGTTCACGACGATGCGCTCGGTTCCTGTGGCCCTCGCCCGTGGAGCGCGCTCCGTCGATCACCTGTCGCGCATTCACCCTGACGACGTGGGGCCGCTGGCGCAGTCCGAATGCGCCGCGGTGCTGCTTCCCGGCGCCGAGTTCATGGGCGCCGAGGCCTGTGCGCCGGGGCGCGACCTGATCGACGCCGGCGCGATCGCGGTGCTGGCGACCGACGCCAACCCCGGCACCTCGCCGATCTTCTCGCTGCCGTTGATCGCCGGCCTGGGAGTCCGCCGGTACGGCCTCAGCACGCGCGAGGCGCTGCTGGCGATCACGCTGAACGCCGCCTGGGTTCTCGGGCTCTCGGCGGAGCTCGGCTCGATCGAGGTTGGCAAGCGGGCCGACCTCGTGCTGCTGGACGCTCCGTCTGAGCATCTGGCGTACCGGCTCGGCCATAACCCGGTGGCCGCGGTGTTCGTGAATGGCATCCCCGCCTTCGTCCGCGAGGACGCGCTGTGGAGGATCCAGCGGCGATGAAGATCCAGGCGATGGTCAACGCCCACAGCCATGCCTTTCAGATCGAGCTGCGAGGGGTGGGCGAGCGCACCCGGACCGATGACGACTTCTGGTCGTGGCGCACCGAGATGCACCGGCTCGCCGGCGAGCACGACCCTGATTCGATGAACGCGATCGGGCGCCGCTGTTACGCCGAGATGAAGGGGGCCGGATATGGCGCCGTCGGGGAGTTCCACTATGTGCACCATCAGCCGGATGGCACTCCGTATGAGGAGAGGGGCGCGATGGCCATCGCGCTTGCCGAGGCGGCGATGTCGGTCGGGCTCGAGATCGTGCTGCTTCCGGCGGCGTATCACCGGGGCGGTCCCGGGGTCCCTCCCTCCCAGGGCCAGCTCCGCTTCTGCGACCCGGATGTCGAGACCTTTCTGGAGCGGGTGGACGGCCTGCGCGCGTGGGCGTCGGGGCGGGTCGGCGTCCACGTCGGTGTCGCAGTCCACAGCGTGCGCGCGGTTCCCGCGAGCTGGATCGAGGCAGTGGCCGCCTACTCCGAGCGCCATGGCCTGGTCCGCCATGTCCACGCTTGCGAGCAGCGCCGCGAACTGGCCGAGTGCTTGCAGGAGCACGGCTGCACCCCGATCGAGTTGCTCGAGCGCTGCGGCTTCCTGGGGCCGCCCGCAAGCATCGTCCATGGCATCCACGTGTCTCGGATCGACATCGAGCTCCTGGGGGCCAGCGGCAGCACCGTGGTCGCGTGCCCTACGACGGAGGGCAATCTCGGCGACGGCTATCAGCCGGCGATCGAGTACCGCGACGCCGGCGTCCCCTACGCGATCGGCTCGGACTCGCAGGTGCGGATCGACCCATTCGAGGAGGCCAGGGAGCTCGAGACAGGCGCCCGCCGCGAGCGCCATACCCGCCATGCACTGCTCGCCGTCGACGATGGGAGGCTCTGGGATCGGCTGGTGCACGGCGGGCGGGTCAGCCTCGGACTAACCGAGCCCGCGGCCGAGGTGGACATCGACCTCGAGCATCCTGACTTGGCGGGCATCGCGCCGTCGCAGATCCCGTACGCCCTGGTCACGTGCGCGTCCGCGGGCGTCGTGAAGCGACCAGCCTGACGGTCGGCGCGCCGTGGGTCCCGGGCCCTCACGCGCTCGGCACGCCTATCGCTCGCCGATCGCGCGTGCCTCGCGCTCGCCCGGCGGCTCTCAACTCCGGTCCTCACCGCCGACCAGGCCTGGCCTGGCGCCTGGCGCCTGACGTCGACGTGTACCCGATCCGAGACGTTGCCCAATGACCGCCTCGCGCCGTGGCTAGCGCAAGGCCGGTTGAACGGTCACGTCGCGCGGTTGCTGTTGGAACCTCGTGTGCCCGGCTCAAGTCAAGATCCGGATAACTGGGCGCGACACCGGGTATCGGAAACTTATCCCACGAACCTAAGGAGTGAGAATCGTGAAGCTTGGTCTGACGTTCCTTCGCACTGTGATCGGCGCTCTGTTCTTCGGTCACGGCGCACAGAAGCTGTTCGGGTGGTTCGGTGGCCACGGCCCGGAAGGGACCGGACAGTTTTTCGAAGCGCTCGGGCTGAAGCCCGGTATCAAGCACGCTCGGGCCGCTGGTGCGGCGGAGGCCGGCGGCGGCGTGCTCCTGGCGCTCGGCTTGTTCACGCCCGCGGCCGCCGCTGCGATCATCGGTGTGATGTCGACCGCGATCCGCACTGTCCACATGAAGAACGGACCGTGGGTCAGCGACGGCGGCTA
>CATPAX010000178.1 GCA_955652215.1 uncultured Solirubrobacteraceae bacterium
GCCCACCTTCAGACCCTCGGCCTCGCCCAGCGTCGCTGGCGCGAGGCGCTCGCCATCGGCGCGCAGGACCGCCAGATCGGACAGGCGATCGACGCCGATGACCTCGAAGCCGAGCTCGCGTCCGTCGACGAGCGTCGCCTGGCCCGAGCGCGGGCGCCCCGAAGCGGGACTCGCCACCACGTGGGCGGAGCTCAGCATGAAGCCATCGGTTGTGAGCACGACCGCGCTCCCCTGTCCGGCCGGAACCCGCCCCGCCCGGGTCCGGCGCATCACGCGCAGGTTCGCGACGCTCGGCGCGAGACGCTCCGCGACCGATGTCACGACTCGCGAGTAGCCGTCGAGTGCCTCCGCCTCGAGCTTGTCGTCGGTGTCCACGGTCATTGCAGTTTCACCGCGACGTCGCGCTCTTCGGTCCCGCGCACGATCGTCAGCTCGAGCTCTGAGGTGTCGGCGGCGGCATCGAGCGCCTCGTACAGGACGTCGACCCGGTCGATCTCACGGCCGCCCGCGGCAGTGATCAGATCGCCGCGCTCGATCCCCGCGCGCCCGGCGAAGCTACCGTCTTGCACGTCGCGCACGAGCACGCCGTCACGCTCAGGCAGCCCGACGGCTCGGCGCATCCGCTTCGCGACCCGGGGCGGCGCGATCGCCACCCCCAGTTGGGCCCGCCTGGGAGCCTCTCCCCGACCGAGTGCCTGCACCCGCTCTCGCAGAGCGCTGTCGGCGGGAACCGCAAGGATCAGTCCTCCGTCGAGGCGAATCGAGTTGATCCCCAGAAGCCGTCCTTCGATGTCGAGCAATGGTCCGCCCGATGAGCCCCGGGGCAGCGGGGCGGTGTGCTCGATCGCGCCGTTGACTCGCCTGCCGCGGGGTCCGCGGAAGCTCCGTGCCGGACTGGAGACAAACCCGAACGTCACCCGCAGTCCCCGCCCGCCAGGGTTCGCGAGCGCATAGACAGCTCGGCCGATTTCGGTCGGGCCCAGTTCGTCGGGCCAGTCGATCGGATCGGCATCGCCGGTATCGACCTCGATCACCGCTATATCGAGGTCTCCGTCCGAGGCCTTAACGCGGCCGCTCTCAGTGTGGCCATCGGCGAAGGTCACCTGCACCTCATCGTGGCGCAGGTTATGGGCGCTGGTTAGGACCTTCCCGGGGGCGATGATAACGCCCGAGCCCACTCCCCAGCCGCGGCCTAGCCCGACCACGGCGCGGCCAGCGCCGCCGGCGATGCTCGCCAGCGAGCTTTCGATTTCAGCTAGCACGCTCATTTCGCTCCTCCAGTAGTTACTTGCAAGTTGCAAGTCTACTCTTCGAGGAAAACGAGGCCGGGACGGCCTTACGATTGCTCCGTGGCCCGATCGCGTGAGACCCGCACGGCTGACACGGCTGACACAGTCGACGGGCGCCCCCATGCCGCCTTGGCTGACGCGCTCGCCGGAATCGGCGACCGGTGGACGCTGCTGATCGTCGCCGCGCTGCTCGAGCGCCCCCGACGTTTCGGGGAACTGCAGGAGCTTGTAGGCGGAATTGCCCCAAACGTCCTCAGCCAGCGTCTGCGGCACCTCGAGCGGATCGCACTCGTCGTCGCGACGCCTTACTCCGAGCGGCCGCCCCGGTTCGTGTACGAGCTGACCGCCTCGGGGCAGGAGCTCGGGGGGACGCTCAGGCTGCTCGAAAGCTGGGCGATGCGCAACGCGACAGACCCTCCCGCTCCCCGCCACGGCCTGTGCGGTACCCCGCTCGAGGCGCGCTGGTGGTGCCCCAGTTGCGAGCGCCCAGTCGAGGATGACGAGGGCGAGGAGCTGCACTTCGCGTAGGTTTCGTGCCTGCCGCAGTGCAGGCATGGCCTTGTGTGGGAAGAATCTGCGGCGTGCTCCGCCTAATAGGCATCGTTGTATCGATCGGTCTGGCGGACTCGCTTAACCCGAGCACGGTCGCTCCGGGCCTGTATCTGGCTACCGGCCAGCATCCGCGGGCGCAGGTGGCGAAGTTCACGCTCGGTGTTTTTCTCGTCTACATAGTGGGCGGGCTCGCGATTGCCTTCGGCCCCGGCCAGCTGCTCCTGTCGCTGATCCCCCATCCCAGGCACCATGTCGCGCACGCGATAGAGGTGGTCGCCGGGGCGGCGATGATCATCGGCTCGATCTACCTCTGGCGGAACCGGCACCGGCTCGCAAACAGGGAGATGCCCGACTTCCAACGGAAGGGCAAGTCGAGCCTGCTGCTCGGCGCGACGATCACGGTAGTCGAGCTGCCGACAGCCTTTCCCTACTTCGCGGTGATCGCCACCGTGGTCGGTGCGGATCTCGACCCTGCTCGTACCGCCTTCCTGCTGCTCCTCTTCAACCTGTGTTTCATCCTGCCGCTGCTCGGCATCTTCCTGGTCCTGACGTTCGCGGGCGCTAGCGCGACCGGGGTGCTCAGGTCAATCCGGGAGTTCCTCCAGCGCCGCTGGCCGGTCCTGGTGTCGGCACTCGGACTGGTCGCCGGAGTATTCGTGGTGCTCCTCGGAGTCACCGGGTTCGGATCAGGCCTCCATGGCTCCCTCGGGCGCTTCTCGCGGCACATTCGTCACGTGCTCAAGCCATAGCCGCTCGGGCGAGCGGCGCCGAGTGGCCGGAAAACTGAGGATTGGAATTGCCGGCCTGCAGGCTTGGAACGTTTCCTGAACCCCGAGGCTGCGCAATTTGCAGAAGTTTCTAAAGTTATTCCGGAAAATGGCCGAATATGCGTCATATGGGGCTCGCGGGTAATGCGTGGTACGGCCGGACCTGCGCCTCGCTAACCCCTGCGAGCTCCTCAGACGCCTTAGAGCGACGGCGGGCACGGGCCTGATGCAGAACTCCTCTGCCTCCCCTCTAGCAGGTTCGTCCGGGCTCGAGCCCAGCACGGACAGAGCCACATGCGTGTTGGTCGTCACCATCAGCGCGAGAATCGCCGAGCGGCTGGGTGGCGAGCTCAGACGAGCGTCGTACCAACCAGTCGTCGTGCATGATGGGCAGCAGGCCCTTCGCGCCGCGGTCAGGCTGAGACCCTCGCTGGTAATCGTCGAGCAGACGTTCGACATGGCGGCCGCGACACTCGTCCGAGCGCTTCGCCGGCTGCCCAGGCTCGGGAAGCTTCCGGCGATTGTCATCGGGTCACCCCATCCAAGTGACGCATCGCCCGGTTTGCTCGCGCGAACGCTTGGCCGGTCCGTCGATCCGAATGAGCTCCTCAAGACGGTCGACGAGCTCCTGGATGTCGGAAGCCTGCGGGCAGGGAACGGCAAGCTTCAGGCAGCCGAGCGGTACCACCAGAACGGCAACGGTCATCGGGCCCCCACAGGTGCCGCCGACATGCTGCTGCGGTCAGGAGAGCTCGAGCGCCTCCAGCGCGAGAACGAGCTCCTCAGAGAGCGCCTTGCCGACAGATCCGTTGAGCTCGCGTTCCTAGCCGGCTTCGGGATCGGGATCTCTTCCGGTGCCGGCGCCGATCGCCTGATGGATGAGGTGCTCGCGCGCTGCGCCGAGGTGACCGGATTCGAGTGCGGCGCGGCATATCTGGCCGCATCGCACAGGCCGCCGGTCCTCCAAGGGCAGGTCGGCTTCGGTGACACGGATCGGCTCCGTGACTTCTTCGGCGATCCCAGACTGCTCGCCGAGGCAATCGCCGTGGCGGGAGACGGAATCGTCAGGTTACCCTCGCCGGGCCTCGATCGCCAGCGCAGCCGGTCAGTGCTCGCGCGGGCGCGTCTACGAGTGCTGCTCATAGCTCCGGTGCTCGAGGCGGGAGAGCTCCTAGGAGTACTCGTCCTCGGATCCGAAAAATCCACCGCCACGGCTAGCCAGGAGATGCTGATCTCGACGATTGCCAGGCAGATGGGCCAATGGCTCTCTCGCGTGAGGAACCTGTCGCTCGTGTCTCGGTCGGAGCGCCGCACGCTCGAGCGTCTCGCGCGGGCGGCCGAGTTCCGCGACGAGGAGACGGCCAACCACACCCAGCGCGTGAGCCGCTACTCGGAGCTACTCGCGGGGCTGAGTGGCGTCGATCACGACCGCAGCGAGCTGATCGCGGCTGCCAGCGCGATGCACGACATCGGCAAGCTGGGAATCCCCGACAGCATCCTGCGCAAGCCGGGGAAGCTGACCGCGCAGGAGCGCCGGCACATGCAGCGCCACGCGGACTACGGCCGCAAAATCCTGGCCGGCGAACCCGATCCCCTCCTCGACCTCGCCGCGGTGATCGCCTGGACGCACCATGAGCGCTGGGATGGCGGCGGCTACCCGCGGCGACTGCGCGGCGAAGACATTCCCCTCGAAGGCCGGATTGTGGCCATTGGCGACGTGTTCGACGCGCTGACGTCTAACCGCGTCTATCGGCCCGCAATGACAGTCCCGTACGCAGTGAAGCTGATGCAGGGCGGGAGCGGGCAGCACTTCGATCCCGAGCTGCTCGACCTGTTCATCGGCGCGATGCCCCGCGTGCTCGAGATTCGCCGCCGCCATCCGGACGACGCTCGCACGGCGGCCGCCCAGTCAGCACTCGCCTAGCGGCCGTCCGACTGCGGGTGCTCCTGGGCAGCGCGGGCCCGTTTCACGAACCGGCGCATTCCGGCGAGCCAGCGCTCCGGCTCAGCCCCCTTCAGCGCGATGTGCTTCGCCACCGCGGCATGCGGGAGGATCAGAAAGCGCTCCTCACGGATCCCTGCGATAACGGCCTCGGCGACGTCCTCGGGCTCGAGCAGCTGATCGGCCAGCAGCGTGGCGGCTCCTACCGGGTCCTCGAGCGCGAGGTCGAGCATCGGCGTGCGTACGCCGAGCGGGCAGACGCACGAGACCTTGATCCCTGCATCCGAATAGTTGACCGCGAGCCATTCGGCGACGGCGACCGCGGCGTGCTTGGTGACGGTGTAGGGGAGCGCCGAGACCTGCGTGAGCAAACCCGCGGCGGACGCTGTACTTACCAGATAGCCGTCTCCGCGGGCGACCATCTCGGGCAGCAAGGCCCGCGCCGCCCACACGTGGGCCATCACGTTGATCTCCCAGATCCGCTGCCACTCCGCGTCGCTGCGCTCCGGTCCGCCCCCCGGTCCCGGGATTCCGGCGTTAGAGCAGAACAGATCGATCGGGCCGCCGTGCTCCCCGGCGCGCTGAACGAGCCTCACGATGTCGTGCTCGCGGGCGACGTCGGTGAGAACCGCGAGCGCACCGAGTTCGTCCGCAATGCGCACGAGGGCTTCCTCGTTTTGGTCGGCGAGCACCAGGGCGCGCGGCCGCTCTGCAACGGCGCGGACCGCGAGCGCGCGGCCGATGCCGCTTGCGGCCCCGGTGATGACGACGTTTGCGCCGGCGAGCTCCACGGGCGTGGGCAGGGTAGCGTTCCCCGTACCGAGCATGGACTTCGAGCTCTCCGACCGCACCAAGGACTACCGCCAGCGCCTGCTGCGGTTCATGGACGAGCACGTGTATCCCGCCGAGCGGACGTACCACGAGCAGCTATCCGCGGCGCAGGACCCGCACGCCCATCCGCCGGTGATGGAGGAGCTGAAGGAGCGCGCCCAGGATCTTGGGTTGTGGAACCTGTT
Source organism: uncultured Solirubrobacteraceae bacterium (assembly GCA_955652215.1). Next base: position 5,567 of record CATPAX010000178.1, read on the forward strand.
CCTTCCCCACGAGGACCCGTCGCTCGGGGTGCCGGGCCTCAGCAACCTCGAGTACGCCCCGCTCGCCGAGATCATGGGCCGCAGCCACATCGCCGCAGAGTCCTGCAACTGCTCTGCACCCGACACCGGCAACATGGAAGTGCTCGCCCAGTTCGGCAGCCCCGAGCAGAAGGACCGCTGGCTGAGACCGCTGCTCGACGGGGAGATCCGGTCGGCTTTTGCGATGACCGAGCCCGCGGTGGCAAGCTCCGATGCCACCAACGTCGAGCTGCGGATCGTGCGCGACGGCGACGAGTACGTGCTGAGCGGTCGCAAGTGGTGGATCTCCGGCGCGATGCGCGAGCGCTGCCGGATCATGATCGTAATGGGGAAGACCGACCCCGATGGACACCCCTACCGGCAGCAGTCGATGGTGCTCGTCCCGCGCGACGCTGACGGCGTCACCATCGTCCGTAACCTGCCGGTGTTCGGCTATATCGACCAGGAAGGCCACGCCGAGATCTTGTTCGACGAGGTCCGCGTCCCGGCCTCGAACTTGATTGGCGAGGAGGGCAACGGCTTTCTCATCTCTCAGGCACGTCTTGGGCCGGGCCGGATCCACCACTGCATGCGCTGCATCGGGGCGGCGGAGCGCGCGCTCGAGCTGATGTGTGCCCGCGCAGCCGCCAGGGTCACGTTCGGGCGCCGCGTGGCCGAGCGGGCGAACATCCAGGACTGGATCGCCGAGTCGCGGGTCGAGATCGAGATGGCACGCCTGCTGACGATGAAGGCCGCCTGGCTGATGGACACGGTCGGCAACAAGCACGCGCGCACCGAGATCGCGGCGATCAAGATCGCGGCTCCCAATGTCGCCCTGAAGGTCGTCGATCGGGCGATCCAGGTCCACGGCGGAGGCGGGGTCAGCGACGATTTCCCACTCGCGTGGATGTACGCCCACCTGCGGACGCTGCGGCTTGCCGATGGTCCGGACGAGATCCACAAGCGCTCGATCGCGCGCCAAGAGCTACGCTCGTTCTTCGACTAGGAAAGCCTCAGGCCGCGAGCCGCGGATCAAGCTCGTCCGCGATGCGCTCGACGGCCGTGTTCAGCGCGCCGGCGGCGAGCATCGCCTCGGTCGCGCACGCGAACAGGCGCCCGATCAGCCCCCGCCCGGTCACTTCAACCCTCGCGCACAGCTCGCTGCCGCCGTCCAGCGGCACCGCCACGTACTCCACGTCAAGGTCGATCGGGCCGGTGGCCTGAAGCGCGAGCCGTCCGCCGCGCGCCACGACTACCTCCACGTCGAACTCAACGCGCTGGTTGCTGAGTAGACCCGCGACGCGAAGTTTGTCGCCGGCGATGAGCCGGTCACGCGCGAAGTCTCGGACCTCGAACGGAAACGGAGCCCAGCGTGCGATCGCGTCCGGCCGCGTGAGCAGCTCGAGCACGTGGTCCGGAGCTCCATGCATACGCGCGTGCGTGGTCCAAATTCCCATTCCTCCTTTATCGGCGCTCAGCGCGGGAAGGGTGAGCAGGCCCCTCCCCCGGGCCGCTAATCCTCAGGCTCCGCGTCCGTGTCGCGCCGGTCCCAAAGGACCTTGGTCTCCGCGAGGCTCAGCAGCCGCCACCGCGTACTGCCGGGCTCGCGGACATAGACGGTCGCGTCGACGATGCTGCGCACACTTTCGAGCGCGGCTGCCGCTGCCCGAGCA
>CATPAX010000179.1 GCA_955652215.1 uncultured Solirubrobacteraceae bacterium
CGCCGCCCGTAAGGGAGTGAACATCGGAAGCATCACCCTGCATCCGAGCGGCCTGCCGCACGGTCCACAGCCCGGCGCGGTGGAGAAGGCGCTAGGAGCCAAGCACACAAACGAACTCGCGGTCATGTGGGACACGTTCCGGCCGCTGCAGGTGACCGAGGCATGGCGCGAGCTCGACAACCCGGCCTACGCCTACTCCTGGAACGAAGACAAGATGGTCACCCCCTCACGGGATGGAGGCGAGGGGGCGAGCATCGTCACCGGTCCGTCAGCGTAGGGTCGCTGTCACCTGCACAGCCAATCCGTCCAGCGGGCGGGCGAACGCCGCCGGGCACGTTAACGTTTCGTGCCACCGACGAGGAGGCTGTGAGCGTGAGAAGACTCTCCGGACTGCTGACCGCCATGCTGCTGGTGGGCGCCTACGCCCCGGCTAGTGCCTGGGGTTTGACCCTGGGAGACCTCGCAACCACCGCTCCTACAACGTGCTCGTACTCCAGCTCCATCTGGCTGATGCAGTACGCGAGCACCACAGCCCAGTACGCGGTCCCCTCCGGAGGGGGCGTGATCACCTCGTGGAGCACCAGCTTCGGTCAGGCCGGAGAGCCGGCTGAGCTGGTGGTCAGCTCCGCTTTCGATCCGACGGCGTTTACGGCCACGGTCCGTGGCGTCGACTCCGAGATTCTCCCGAGCCCGATCCCCGCGGGCAACGTCAGTACCTTTGCGCTCGCCCATCCGATCGCGGTCCAGGCCGGGGACATCATTGGCCTGTATGTGTTCGGAGGCGCGCCGACCGCTTGTGGCTTCACCGGGGCAGCGGGTGACACGGTAGTAGCCGGTGGCGAGGAACCGTCCCCAGGCGGCACGATTCATGCGGTGATCGGCGGGCCCAGCCTGCTGGTCAACGTGAGCGCGAACCTGGTGCAGTCCGCGGACATGTCGCTTACCGCCGCAGCAACGCCGAGTGCGATCACCCGTAACGACGTTGCCGAGCTTGCCTTCCAGATCAGTGGTGGTCCGATCGCGGCCGCGACGTTTACCGACACGCTCCCGTCCGGTCTGGTACCAGTCTCGGCGTCTTCGGGCGACGGCTCGTGCACGATCTCTAACCAGACGGTGAGCTGCACGGTTGACAGCTCCCCCACGACTGTTCATGTGGTAGTGAGAGGCTCCTCCCCAGGTTTGTACCGGGTCTCGGGCAGCGTGCAGAGTCCTCTCGCTGACCCGAACCCGTCGAACAACTCGGCCACCGCGACCCTGATGGTGGTTTCCTCGACATCGAGCTGCGTGGTCCCGAAGCTCCGCGGCGCGCCGCTGGCGGTGGCCAAGGCAGTCCTTCCGCTGGTGAACTGCCGGCTCGGCAAGGTCCGGAAAGCCAGTTCGAAGCGCATTCCGACAGGGTCGGTGATCTCGACCTCGCCTGGCGCCGGAACTACGGCCCCGCCGGGAACCGCGGTCACGGTCACGGTGTCCGGCAAGCCGAAGGCTCGAAAGAAGCACCACCGCTAACCGCGCTCGGGCGCTCTAGCCGGGTGTTTCGTCCGAGCTACCTAACGCCGTCGAAATCCAGCACCACGGTGTCGCTGACCGGGTGTGACTGGCACGCCAGCACCAGCCCATCGGCCAGCTCGTCCTCCTCGAGTGCGTAGGCGTGGTCCATCCGCACCTGGCCCTCGAGCAGGCGACATCGGCAGGTTCCGCAGACGCCTCCCCTGCAGGCGAACGGTGCGTCGGGACGCACCCGCAGTGTGGCCTCGAGGATCGACACACCAACGTGCGGCACGGTCAGCTTGCTGCGCCGGCCATCGAGGATCACCTCGACGGCGGCTCCTGAGCCGGAGGTGGCGGTGTCGCTCACAGCGACCGGGGCCACATCCTCGGCGTGGAACAGCTCCCGGTGAATCGCGGCGGCCGGCACGGCCGCCTCGAGCAGGGCCGCTCGTGCTTCGTCGATCATCGACAGCGGACCGCACAGGAACCACTCCTCGACGCTGTCAGGCGGCAGCAGGACTTCGAACATCCGAGTGAGCTTCGCCCGGTCGATCCGGCCGGCAAGCAGATCGGCCTCAGGCGCTTCGCGCGAAAGGATGTGCACCAGCTGAAGACGCTCGCGATAACGGTCTTTGAGGTCCTCGAGCTCTTCGAGGAACATGATCGAGGCGACGGTGCGGTTGCCGTAGATCAGCGTGAAGCGGCTCTGGGGCTCGATTGCGAGCGCCGAAGAAAGAATCGAGATCACCGGCGTGATTCCGCTCCCTGCGGCGATACCGGCGTAGTGTCGCGCGCGGGCGCCATCCAGCGCCGTCGTAAAGCGCCCCACGGGCGGGAGCACCTCGAGCGTGTCTCCAGGCTGCAGCGAGGTCAAGGCGAATGAGGAGAACCTCCCGCCCGGGAGCACCTTGACGGCAACCCGCAGCGCTCCTCCCACCGGTGAGCAGATCGAATAGCTGCGGCGGAGCTCGTCGATGGCGGGCCGGACGATCGCCACGTGCTGCCCCGGCCTGAAGTCAAACGCACTTCGCAGCTCCTCAGGAACGTCGAACGTAATTGCGACCGAATCCTCGGTCAGCCGCTCGACCGCGCCGACACGCAGAGTATGGAGCCAATGCCGGGTCCCAGCCTGGGCGACAGCGCTCATCGCAGCGTCTTGAAGCGGTCAAACGGCTCCAGGCAGCTGTTGCAGACGTGCTGCGCCTGGCAAGGAGTCGCGCCAAAGCGGCTGACCTCGCGGGTGTCCTCTGACCCGCACTGGGGGCAGCGGACCGGCAGGGCGAGCAGTGCGCACCCCGGCCCCGACGCAGGGTCAGGCGGAGCGATCCCGTAATCGCGGAGCTTTCCCCGACCCTCCTCGGTCATCCAATCGGTGCTCCACGCAGGTGAGAGCTGCATGCGGACCTCGGCGTCTGGCGGCCCGAGCTCGCGGACGACGCGCTCGACGTCCCGACGGATCGGATCGATCGCGGGGCAACCGCTGTAGGTGGGAGTGATGCTGACCACGAGGTGCCCATCGGGCGCCGCCTCGACGCCTCGCAGGATGCCCAGATCAGAAAGCGTCAGCACTGGGATCTCGGGGTCGGGGAGCTCGCCGAGCACCGCGGCGAGCTCGCTGGTATTCAGCGTTCTGGTGCTCACCAGCTCGCCTCCGGATGCGAGCGGTGAAGCCACTGCATCTCCGCGAGCATGTGGCCGAAGCCCTCGGTGTGCTCCCCGCGCCGTCCCCCGCTCGGCTGCCAGCTGGTCTCTGGGACCGCCAGCGTGGCCTCATGCAAGGTAGCCGCGACGAACTCGTCACACTGCGGGCGCAGAGCAGCCGGATCGACCGCGACGCCTTCGCCCGTGAGCCGCTCCACGAGCGGATCGGACTCGAGCAGCTCATGCCAGTACGGCCACAGCTGCGCGATCGCCCGCTGCATCCGGGCGTGGCTCTCGAGCGTCCCGTCGCCCAGCCGTACCGTCCACTTGACCGCGTGATCGCGGTGGTATGCGACCTCCTTGACTGCCTTGGCGGCGACGCCGGCCACGCCCTCGTCCACGGATCTCGTGAGGCCTCCGTATAGCGCGAGCTGGTAGGTGGAGAACAGGAGCTGGCGGCCGATCGTCTGTGCGAAGTCACCGTTCGGCTGCTCGACTAGCAGGCAGTTCAGGAATTCACGCTCGTCGCGCCCGAACGCAAGCTCGTCTTCGCTTCGCCCGCGCCCCTCGAGCTCGCCGGCCCGCGACAGCAGGAAGCGGGCTTGGCCAAGGAGGTCGAGCGCGATGTTCGTGAGGGCGATGTCCTCCTCGAGCTCGGGAGCCCGCGAGGACCACTCGCCGAGTTGTTGGGCCAGGATCAGCGCATCGTCGCCGAGCCGTAGCGCGTAAACCGACGTGTCGGCGGCCGTAGTGACGGTCGCGCTCACAGGTGCCTCACCCCCTCAGGAACGTGAAAGAACGTCGGGTGGCGGTACGGCTTGTCTCCCGCCGGCTCGAAGAACGCATCCTTCTCATCGGGTGACGAGGTCGCGATCAAAGCGCTCGGCACGACCCAGATCGAGACGCCCTCCTGGCGGCGGGTGTAGACATCGCGCGCGTTTCGAAGCGCCATCTCTGCGTCGGGTGCGTGAAGGCTTCCGACGTGCTGGTGCGACAGGCCTCGCCGTGCCCGCACGAACACCTCCCACAGTGGCCATTCGCTGGTCATGCCGCGCGGCGCTCCTGAGTGACCGCGTGCTTATCGGCGTAGGCGGCCGCGGCCTCGCGGACCCACCGCCCGTCTTCGTGGGCACGGGTCCGATGCTCCATCCGTTGCCTGTTACAGGGACCGTCGCCCCTGACGACGCGCTTGAACTCCTCCCAGTCGATCTCCCCGAAGCGGTAGTGGCCGGTCTCCTCGTCGAAGCGCAGGTCCGGGTCGGGAACTGTCAGATCAAGAGCCTTGGCCTGCGGCACGCAGATGTCGACGAACCGCTGGCGGAGCTCGTCGTTGGTGAAGCGCTTGATCTTCCACCGCATCGACTGAGCGGTGTGCGGCGACTCGTCGTCGGGGGGGCCGAACATCATCAGCGATGGCCACCACCACCGATTGACGGCGTCCTGGGCCATCTCGTGCTGCGCCGGGGTCCCGTGCGAGAGCGTGTTCAGGATCTCGAAACCCTGTCGCTGGTGAAAGCTCTCCTCCTTACAGACCCGGACCATCGCTCGGGCATACGGCCCATAGGAGCAGCGGGTGAGCGGGATCTGGTTCATGATCGCCGCGCCATCGACGAGCCATCCGATCGCGCCCATGTCCGCCCAGCTCAGCGTCGGGTAGTTGAAGATCGAGGAGTACTTCTGCTGGCCGGCCAGCAGAAGCTCGACGAGCTGGTCGCGGCTCACCCCAAGCGTCTCCGCCGCGCTGTAGAGGTACATGCCGTGCCCGGCCTCGTCCTGGACCTTCGCCATCAGGATCGCCTTGCGTCGGAGTGAGGGAGCCCGAGTGATCCAGTTGCCCTCGGGCTGCATCCCGATGATCTCCGAGTGCGCGTGCTGCGCGATCTGTCTGACCAGGGTCTTCCGGTAGTCGTCGGGCATCCAGTCCCGGGGCTCGATCCGCTCCTCGGCGGCGACAGTCGCCTCGAATGCCGCCTGGAGCCCGGCCTCCTGACCGGTGGGTGGCGAGTCACCACTGATATTCATGGCTTTCTCGCCACGCCCCTCCTCGGGCAAGCCGTACATCACTCGTCCCCCGAGCCCTGGGCGACGTGCTCGCGGCTTTGCACTACGTGAAAGCGCGGCGTCACGAACGCAAGGTCGGTCAGCGACGCGTTCGCCGCCGGATTCAGCCCGGTGGCGTGGAAGTCCGAAAAGGCCGAGGACTGGTTGACGTAGACGCCGTCGGTGAGGTTGAAGGACAGCGCCACTCCGGCTTCCAGGCCGACTCGCTCGGCCGCGCGCACGACCTCCTCGCTCGTCGAGTACGCGCCCGCAGTGATCGCACCATGCCGGCGCACCGTGCGCCCGAACGCCTCCAGGGACGCCTCAGTGCCGTCGGTCGGAATTAGCAGCGACACCGGACCGAAGTGCTCGGTCTGGATGACGCCGTCCTCTGGGCCGTCGACCGATACGAGCGCGGGAGTCCGGACGATCGCCTCGGGATGCTCGGGGTGCTCGATCGTCTTCGAAGCCAGCACGAGCTGCCCGAGCCCGCCAGCGCTCTCGAGGCGCTCGAGCACACCGCGGTTGGCGATCGCACCGAGGATCGCGCAGGCGCGTGCAGGATCGGAGAGCAGCTCTTCGATCGCGGAACCGAGATCAGCCCCGAGCTCTTCGAAGCTCCGATGGCCCTGGTCAGTCTCAATCCCGTCCCGCGGCAGGAAGATGTTCTGCGGAGTGGTGCACATCTGTCCGCTATAGAGCGACAGCGTGAACGCGAGGTTCGCGAGCATCCCGCGATAGTCGTCAGTCGAGTCGATGACGATCGGGTTGACTCCCGCCTTCTCGGTGAACACCACCGCTGGCGTGGCTTCGCGCTCGAGCCACTCGCCGAATTCGCTCGACCCGGTGTAGTCGATCACGCGGATCTCCTGCCGCAGGGCGACGGTGCCCGCGAGCCGGTCCTGCGGGCCGCCGACTGCAAGCGACACGATGTCCGCACTGAAGCCCGACTCGCTCAGTACCTCGCGCGCCACCGACACGGTGATCGCGAGTGGAAGGATCGCTCGGGAGCTCGGCTTGACGATCACGGGGTTGCCCGTAACCAGACTCGCGAACAGGCCTGGATAGCTGTTCCAGGTGGGGAACGTGTTACAGCCGATCACGAGCGCCAACCCGCGCGGCGTGACCGTGAAGCGCTTTCGCATCCGCAGCGGCGGCCGCTTGCCTTGCGGCTTTTCCCACAGGGCCTCCCCGGGGACCGCTGACATCGCCTGGTATGCGTAGGCGACAGCTTCGAGCCCGCGGTCCTGCGCGTGCGGTCCCCCGGCCTGGAACGCCATCGGGAAAGCCTGCCCCGTCGTGTGCATCACGGCGTGAGCCATCTCGTGCGAGCGGGCGTTCAGCCGAGCGAGGATCTCGAGCGCCACGCCGGTGCGCGCGTCCACGCCCGCGTCGCGCCACGCGGGCAGCGCGGCGCGAGCGCCGGCAATCAACCCATCAAGGTCGGCGCGTGGATAGCTCACGCCCAGCTCGAACCCGTACGGCGAGCGCTCCTCGCCAACCCACTCGCCCGTCGATGGCTGCTCCAGTGGGAACCGATGACCGAGGATCTCCTCGAACGCTTGACGGCCCGCGGCGGGTGCCTCCTCGCCGTATGCCTTGGGGAGCTCCGGATACGGGCTCCAGTACCCGCGGGTCGCGATCGCGGCCAAGGCCCCGTCGAGGGTCTCGCGGTGGCGCTCGAGCAGCTCGGTGGCGGCCGTCTCGACTGAGGTCGTGGACATACTCATCGCTCCTGTCTGGGGGAAGGCCACAAGAATATCAAGGCATCCGACCGTTCGGTAGCATTGGCGCGATGAATCTCGCACCCGAGCCCCACGGCCTAGCAGAGGAGATGTTCGCGGCCGATCAGGCCTCGCAGCGTCTGGGCATCGCGATCGAGGAGCTGACGCCGGGGCGCGCGGTCGCGAGCATGCGGATCACCGATGCGATGATCAATGGCCATGGGATCGCCCACGGCGGCTATGTCTTCCTGCTCGCCGACACGGCGTTCGCCCTGGCCTGTAACTCCCATGGCGAGCGCACCGTCGCGCGCTCTTGCGAGATCGTATTCCTGCGGGCAGCGCGCGAGGGCGAGGTCCTACGGGCGACCGCTGTGCAGCGAAGCCAGGCAGGTCGCAGCGGCGTGTACGACGTGACTGTGGCGCGAAGAGCCGATGAGGTGGTCGCCGAGTTCAGGGGACAGAGCGCGGCGACGCGCAGCACCGACCGCGTGGGCGAGTAGAGCGTGGAGGCGCGATGAGCGACGCGTATCTCGTTGGCGGGGTGCGAACACCGGTTGGTCGCTATGGCGGTGCGCTGGCGGCGGTCCGTCCCGACGACCTGGCGGCGCACGTCATCCGCGAGTTGGTGGCCCGTTTTCCAGGGCTCGACCCTGAGCGGGTGGACGACGTCATCCTTGGTTGCGCAAATCAGGCCGGGGAGGACAACCGCAATGTCGCGCGCATGGCAGCGCTGATCGCGGGCCTGCCCGAGTCGGTGCCGGGAGCGACGGTGAACAGGCTGTGCGCCTCGGGAATGGAGGCTGTCCTGAACGCCGCTCGTCAGATCAAGCTCGGGGAAGCCGGGGTCGTGATCGCCGGCGGCGTCGAGAGCATGAGCCGGGCGCCGTTCGTAATGGGCAAAGCCGAGCAACCCTTCAGCCGTGAGGCCGAGATCTTCGACACGACGATCGGCTGGCGCTTCGTCAATCCCGTTCTGGCCTCGGAGGTAGGGACTGATTCGATGCCGGAGACGGCCGAGAACGTCGCCAGCGACTTCAACGTCTCACGTGAGGACCAAGACGGGTTCGCGCTGCGCTCTCAGCAGCGTGCGGCCCGCGCGATCGAGAGTGGTCGCTTCGCGGCCGAGATAGCTCCAGTCTCAGTGCCACAGCGCCGCGCGGAGCCACGCTTGGTCGACCGCGACGAGCATCCTCGCGAGACCTCGCTCGAGCGCCTCGCCGCGTTGCCGGCTCCGTTTCGCTCGGGTGGGACCGTCACCGCGGGCAACTCGTCTGGGGTCAACGACGGGGCTGCCGCGCTCCTGATCGCCTCGGAAGCGGTGGTCGAAGAGCTGGGGGTGCAGCCGCTGGCGAAAATTGCCGGCGGCGCTGCCTCCGGGGTCGCGCCGCGGGTGATGGGCATCGGCCCCGTCCCGGCCACCCGGAAGCTGCTGGCCCGGCTCGGGCTGTCGATCGCCGAGTTCGATGTGGTCGAGCTGAACGAGGCTTTTGCCGCGCAGTCGCTCGCCGTCCTGCGCGAGCTTGGCCTTCCCGACCACGCCGAGCACGTGAACCCGAACGGTGGGGCGATCGCGCTCGGGCACCCGCTCGGAATGAGCGGCGCACGGCTGCTCCTGACCGCGGCGCTCGAGCTCAGGGAGCGCGCCGGTAACCGTGCGCTCTGCACGATGTGTGTCGGCGTCGGGCAGGGCGTCGCCGCGGCAATCCAGGCGGCGTGATGGAGGCCTCCGCCGCGAGTACCAGGGATCGTCTGTCGACCGAGGCCGCACGGCTGTTCGCGCAGCGCGGTTATCACGGCACCTCGATCGGCGACCTCGCTGCGGCACTTGGGATCCAGAAGGCATCCGTGTATTCGCACATCAAGGGCAAGGAGGACCTGCTGGCCGAGATCGCACTCGCCGGCGCCGAGGCGTTCCACGGGGCGCTCGACGCCGTGCCCGAGGCACACCCGGGGCAACGCCTGCGCCTGGCGCTGCGCGCGCACCTCGGCGTCGTCGACCAGCAGCTCGAGGTCGCGACGGTGTTCCTCAATGAATGGCGCTACCTGTCCGGGCCGGTACGGGAGCGGTTCCTGGCCGAGCGTCACCACTATGAGCGGCGGATTCGTCGCCTGTTCGAGGAAGCCGTCGCAGCGGGAGCGCTGCGAGGCGACCTCGATGTCCGTCACGCGGTGCTGGCTTTCCTGTCCATCGGAAACTGGGCCTACACCTGGATGGCGCACTCGATCGACGTGGATCGTGAGGCCGAGGCGTTCTGGTCGCTGCTGGTCGAGGGCGCCGGTGGCGATAGACTGCCTGCCGACCGATCGGTAGCGAGAGGAGTCTGAGATGTCCGCAGTGCAGTCCGCCGCAGCCACATCGGAGCAAGCTTCACCGGTCGTGCTGGTCGAGCGTGATCAGCCGATCGCGACCGTGACGATGAATCGCCCGGAGCAACTGAACGCGCTCTCGAACGAGCTGATGACCGGCCTGGTGGAGGCGATCAGGGAGCTCGATCGGGACCGGGAGATCCGTGCGATCGTGCTCACCGGCTCCGAGCGAGCGTTCGCGGCCGGAGCCGACATCAAGGAAATGTCCTCTCTGTCAGCCATCGAGTTCGCCTTCGGCGCCCGGATCGAGCAGTGGGATGCACTCCGCGCGGTTCGGACTCCGCTGATCGCCGCGGTCTCAGGGCACTGCCTGGGAGGCGGTTGCGAGCTCGCGATGATCTGCGACATCCTGATCGCATCTGAGACGGCGAGCTTCGGGCAGCCCGAGACGGGCGTCGGGATCATTCCCGGGGCGGGCGGAACCCAGCGGCTGGTTCGGGCCATCGGGAAGGCCAAGGCGATGGATGTGATCCTCTCCGGGCGCACGCTCAGCGCCGTCGAGGCTGAGCGCGCCGGACTGGTGTCGAGAGTCGTGACAAGCGAGATGTACCTGCGGGAGGCGCAAGCGCTCGCCCGTGCGGTCTCTTCGCGCGCGCCGATCGCCCAGCGGCTGGCCAAGGAGGCAGTTGACAGGGCCGCCGACATGGGGCTGGCCGATGGGCTGGCTTTCGAGCGCAAGTCGCTGTACCTCGCGTTCGCCTCCGAGGATGCCCAGGAGGGACTGTCCGCTTTCAGCCAGCGAAGGAGGCCGCAGTGGTCCTGGAGGTAGCGCAGACCGACGGGGTACTCGAGCTGACGC
>CATPAX010000180.1 GCA_955652215.1 uncultured Solirubrobacteraceae bacterium
GGCAAGCCCGTCAGCACGCGCACCAGCGGCGGTGGCGGCAAAGGAAACGGGGATGGTGGTGATGGACACAACAACGGCGACAACTGAGCGCAACGCACCGTTGTTGCACGGAACGGGCCCACACACGCGGCGCCCGGCTTCGCCAGCGGGCTCGAACCGGGCACGACGCAGGCGCTCCGTCGGTCCCGACCGCCTCACGGTTGTGCTGTTCAGTGTGGCGGCATTCCTGGTCGTGCTCGCGCTGCTCGCCGGCCAGCTTCGATCGGCGGGCGCGCACAGTGCGGCGCGCCCGGTGAGCGTGCTGCGACGCGTCTACGAGACCACCGTCGTCGAGACTGTCGTCGGGGCGTCCGGTGGAGGCAGTTCGGTGACGCAGTCGGTGTCCAGCTCGGGATCGGCATCAGCGCTCTCCTCGACCGCCACGACCCGCTCCTCCTAGCCCGGGAGATCCCCTTGAACGAGCTCGACTACACGTTCCGCGCTATGGGCAGCGACTTTCGGGTGCTGATTGGGCCCAGGCTGCTGCCAAGCGCCCCGGAACCGCTCGATGCGGCCGATCGAGAGCGCGGGTTCGTGCTCGGCTTCGCCCACCGTTTGTCGCGATTTGTGCCCGACAGCGAGCTGTCGGCGCTGAACCGCGACCCCCGCCCCGAGGTGCCCGCGTCGGCGTTGCTGCGCGCGGCCGTCAGCGCAGGCGTGTGGGCGGCCTCGCACAGCGACGGGCTGGTCGATCCCACACTCGTGCAGGCGCTGGAGCGCACCGGCTACGCCCATTCGCTCGACGGAAGCGAGCCCGCGTCGCTGCAGGAGGCAATCGGCGCCGCTCCGCCGCGCCGACCGGCGCGGCCGAACCCTCGTTCGCGCTGGCAAGAGGTCGTGATCGACGACCGTGCCGGCATGATCGCGCGGCCGCCAGGCGTGATGATCGACACCGGTGGGACCGGAAAGGGCCTCTGCGCCGACGCAGTCGCCTACCGCCTGCGGGGGTACACGCGGTTCGTCGTCGATTGCGGCGGCGACATCGCGATTGGAGGCGTCGGAGCCCAACTGAATCCGTACGAGATCGCGGTCGAGCACCCCCTGACGGGCCGGTCGATCGGCTCGATCCGTCTCGCTCGCGGAGGTATCGCCACCTCCGGGCTGAACGTCCGAATCTGGCGCGACCGTCGCGGACACTTCGCCCACCACCTGCTCGATCCAAGCACCGGCGCCCCCGTGTGGAGCGGTCTGATCGGCGCCACGGCAATCGGCGACAGCGCGCTCGAGGCGGAGACCCTCTCGAAGATGGCGCTGCTGCTTGGACCCGAAGGCGCTCGCGACGTGTTGGCCGAGCGAGGGGGCGTGGTGATCCACGACAACGGAGAGGTCGAGGCGATAGGCCCGATCGTCGGCTCCATCGCTGGCGCACCGGCTGCCGGGGCGCTCGCCGTATGAAGAAGGCCGAACCGATTAACTACCTGTGGTGGCTGGTGAGCCGCGCCTCGGGCATCCTCGCCCTGGTTCTCATCTCGCTCTCGGTGCTGATGGGCCTCGCGATGGCCGCCAAGGTGCTCCACCGCCCCGGCCTCAAGCGCGTCCTGGTCCGGCTCCACGAGCACATCGCGCTGGTCGCACTCCTCGCGATCGCGCTGCACGGATTGGCCCTCCTCGGCGATCACTGGCTCAAGCCGGGCTGGCGCGGGATCACGGTGCCGTTCGCGATGAGCTACAGGCCGCAGTTCACCGGCCTCGGAGTCCTCGCCGGCTATCTCGCCGTACTGGTCGGCCCGAGCTTCTATCTGCGCCGGCGAATCGGCGCCGGGAGGTGGCGCAAGCTCCACCGCGCCACCACCGTCGTCTGGGCGCTGTCGGTCGTGCACACAATCGGTGCCGGATCCGACGGATCGAAGCTCTGGCTACGGGTCATCGTCCTCGGAACCGGCGTGCCGATCGTGTACCTGCTCGTCGTGCGAGTGCTGCCGGGAGGCGCTCGCAGCGCGCGCCCGCAGCTCGCGAAGACCGCCCGGGGAGCGGTGGCCGCCCGGGGCGGGGCGGCGCATCCGGCCCGTCACACTCACGCCCGGACCTCCAGCGCCGAGCGTCGCCCGGTGGGCGCACAGCAACTAGCCGAGGAGACGCCGTGACCGAATCCGGGCCGCCAGCGCAGGGCTGACTCTCGTGTCGGCCGCCGCGGTGGTTGAGTGATCCGCGCGCTCGGCCGCGCGTGGGTGGAGTCGGATGGCAATGGCGCGTGGCTCTGTGACAGACGCATTGCAGTTCGGCACGGCACGATGTAGGGTCAGGTTGCCGCGCTGAGGGGCCAGCGGTGAATCCCGTTGTCCAACGTGAGGAGTCCCGAGATGGCCTATGGCGTCGTACACCAGTTCGCCGGTGGCACTGAGGAGCAGTACCAGGCCTCGGTCGCAGCCGTGCACCCGAGCGACGGGAGCCTGCCCGAGGGCCAGGTGCTTCATCTAGCCGGGCCGTCGGGCGACGGCTGGTTGATCGTGGCGGTCCATGACTCGAAGGAAAGCTGGGAGCAGTTCCGCGACAGCACTCTGATGCCCCGGATGCAAGCTGGCATCGATGGCGGCTTTGCGGGGCCACCGCAGGAGACGTCGTTCGAGGTCCATCACCGCGCTTCCTCGTGACATCGCTGAGGGGCGCCGAACGCGCACCCCGGTTAGCGCACTCACTTGCCACACCGCACAGCGTTCTGCTGAGCTGAGAAAGAAGAGGTCCGAATGTCGACGGTGCTCATCATCCACGACGTAGACGATGTCGACCACTGGCTCAACTCGCCGAAACGGGAGGAACTCTTCGGGCCGTTGGGGATCACGGCGCGCACGTTCCGGGGTTCGGAGGGTTCGAAGCAAGTCGGGCTGATCGCAGAGATCCCCGACATGGCCGTCTGGCAGGAAGCTCTCCAGTCCGACGCAGGGGCCGAGGCAATGAAATTCGACGGTGTTCACCCCGACACGATCGTGGTCCTGACCGAGGGCTAGCCAGCCGTTTCTTGGCCGTCCGAGAGCCAAACGCGATCGGTCGGACGACACGACCATCCACAAACCAGCTTGCGGCAGCCCCTGACAGGGTGCGCCACGGCGGCGAAGGAGCGGTCACGTTCAGTGCCGGCTGTCCCAGGCTCGTCCGGACAGTTTGCCGGCCCTGCGCGCGGTCGCAACGTGCCAGCCGCGGTCGCGATCTCGGTGGCTCTTCTCGCGTGTACTCCCCGGCGGGACCCGCTCATCCACGATCACATCCCGTCGGGGAGAGACTACGGACGACAGGACCGGACAGATCGCACGAACCTGGAGCGGGAATCTCTGCGGAACGTTGCCCGACACGGTTGCCCGCACCATCGACATCCTTAGCTGAACGACAGGACGTGCCCCGTTTCCAGGCACTTCTGAAGCGGGAGCGACGGGACTCGAACCCGCGACCTCCGGCGTGACAGGCCGGCGCTCTAACCAACTGAGCTACGCCCCCGAGGGGCATCCAAGTATGACAAGAGTGATTCGTCCTCGCCGGCGCAACTTTCCGGGCGCCGCAGAGTTTGATCGACCGACTTGATCGTCCCCGGTGGCGCGCTCAACCCGGCCGTGAGCGCCCACCCCAGGGATCAGTGGCGGGGACCCTGAGACGGGTCCCCGTCCTGGTTAATGGGGAGCGCCTCAACTCGCGAACACACGCGGCGTCGTACGCTTGGTGGAGACGATCTCATGAAGGTCACCGCTGTCACCCAGAACCTCCTCCAGCTGAACAGGATCAGATTCGTCAACGCATTCCTGGTTCGCGAGCCGGACGGGTTCACGCTGATTGACACAACCCTCGCCCGTGGCGGGAACGCCCTGATCGAGGCCGCATCCCGTGCCGGGGGAACGATCCGGCGGATCGCCCTCACCCACGGCCACGGCGACCACACCGGCTCTGTCGACGAGCTCCGGGAGCGACTGGGCTCGTCCGTGGAGATCCTGATCCCCGAGCTCGACGCCAGGATCCTCGCCGGTGAGCAGGTCGTCGACGGCAAGCTCCCCGGGAGCTGGCCAAAGCTGAAGACGACGCCCGATGTGCGCCTGGCCGCGGGCGACCGCGTGGGCAGCCTTGAGGTGGTCGCCAGCCCAGGTCACTCACCGGGACACGTCGCCTTCCTCGACACTCGCGACCGCACCCTGATCGCTGGCGACGTGTTCACCACTATCGGCGGGGTCGCCGTCTCGAACCACCCGCATCTGCGCTTCCCGCTCGCCGCGATGGCGACTTGGGACAAGGACAAGGACCTCGAGTCAGCGCGCGCGCTGCGCGAGCTGGACGCGGCAATCCTGGCGGTTGGCCACGGCAATCCCGTGCGGGCGCCCGCCGCCGCGATGGACGAGGCTCTCGTGCGCGCGGGAGGATGACCGGCACGTACGCCCGGGTGCAGCACGACGGCGGGGTCGACGTCGTGGCAATCGAAGAGCCACTCGAGATCCGGGTCGACGGCGAGCCGTTGGCCGTGACGATGCGCACTCCCGGCCATGACGAGGAGCTGGCGCTCGGGTTCCTCTTCGGAGAGGGTCTGATCGACGGCCCGCGGGAAGCCGGGCTGACCGAGGATCTTGCCGCGAACACGGTGGAGGTCGCCGGGCCGCTCGTTCGCCAGGCAGGAGGGCGGCGCTTCTACACCACCTCCTCATGCGGCGTTTGCGGCAAGGGCGCGCTGGAGGAGGTCTCCGTGCACAGCGAGCGACTCACCGGTGGGCCCGAAGTCGCGCGCTCGCTGGTGGCCGCGTTACCGGAGCACCTCGAGCAGCCCGGATTCCAGCGCACCGGTGGCCTGCATGCCACAGGCCTGTTCGACCGCGACGGAAAGCTGCTGATGAGCCGCGAGGATGTCGGCCGCCACAATGCGATGGACAAGGTCGTCGGCCGGGCGCTGATCGACGGGCTCGTTCCGCTCCACGAACGCCTCCTCTGCGTCAGCGGCCGGCTGTCGTTCGAGCTGGTTCAGAAGGCGGCGGTGGCCGGCGCTCCGATCCTTGTCGGCGTCGGGGCCCCGAGCTCGCTGGCGGTCTCGCTGGCGGCGGACCGCGGCATCACCCTATGCGGCTTTGCGCGGCGGGGGCGAATGAACGTCTACACCCACCCGCGCCGCATCATCGAGCCATAGCGCTCGCCGGTGCGCCGCATCATCGAGCTATAGCGCTCCGGCCTCTAGGCGCGCGAGCCACTCGATCGAGCTATGGCACTCCGGCAGCCCGGTCGGCAAGCCGCTCGAGCTCCTCCTCCGAGGACCACGCTCCCGTCGACGCGCGCACCAGTCCGAGGGCCGGGATGCTGCGTATCACGAGACCCTCAGCGGCAAGGCGTTCGACCTCGGACGGCGCGTCCTGCGCCCTCCAGGAGACGAGCGTCGAGCGATCCCTGGGCTGCACGTCGAGCCCTCGCTCCCTGAGACGGGCCGCGAGCGACTCCGCGAGCGACGCCGACCGCTCGTGAGCCCATTGCCACCCCGCCTGCTTGAACACGTCGAGGGAAGCCAACGCCCAGACGCTACGCATTGCGATCGGAAAGCCGTGGTCGAGCCGTTTGGTCCCCGGCGCGACCGCGAACTCGAGCGCGAGGTCGGGGGCGGCCACCGACGAGTATCCAGGCCACGGAACCAGCAGCTCATCGAGCGCTTCGGCACGGACAAACAGGCAGCCGCTGCCCTCCGGGCCGCACAGCCATTTCTGTCCCGACGCGGCGTAGTAGTCACAACCGAGCTCGGAAACGTCGACGGGCACCGCGCCGAGACCCTGGGCGCCGTCGAGCAGGAAGGGCACGCCAGTAGCTCGCAATGCCGCGCCGTCAACCACCTTGCCGCCCACCCACGAAACATGTGAGCACGCGACGAGCCGGGTCGAGCTCGACACCTCTTCGGCGATTCGCGCAAACGGGGCGGTCCGGACCGAGATCCCGTGGCGGCGCCGCGCCCGACCCAATGGTGCGAGCAGGCCCGGGTGCTCCTCGTCGCTGGTCAGAATCTCATCGCCCGGGCGCAGGTCGAGGCCCGCGATCACGGTGTTGACCCCGTCAGTGGTCGAGCCGGTGAGCGCGACCTCCTCTGGCTTCGCGCCAAGGACCTCGGCGTATCCATCGCGCAGCCGGCTGGCCAGCTCCATCAGCTCCTCGAAGTACGGGCGTCCGCACCGTCCCCCCTGCGCCTCGTGGTCGATCCGGTCGTGGGCAGCCGCAGCGGCCTGACGAGGGATCGGGCCCTCGGTTCCGGCGTTCAGGTAGGAGAGCCGCTCGAGAACGGGGAATTGCGAGCGAAACGCCGCCGGGTCAGTCATCTGGATTATCGAGTGAGGTCATCGGATCATTCTCACTACTGCGAGCGCGGGCCGACAGTCAGGCC
>CATPAX010000181.1 GCA_955652215.1 uncultured Solirubrobacteraceae bacterium
CCATCTCCATCGCCCGGGTGATCTTCTGGATGTTCTTGACCGCGCCGATGCGGTTACGAACGTCGCGCTGGGAAGTGGCCATGGCGGGTGTCGGCTGATGCGCGGCCTACGCCGGCTGCGCTGCCTTCTCGTCCTCTTCGGCGTGCTCCTCATCCCCGGGGTCCTCGTCTGCGCCATTCGAGTCTTCGGGCTGATCCTCAGAGGCCCCGCCGGCCGGGGGCGGCTCCTCGTCGCCTGCTTCGAGCTGGTGGCCCTCCTCGTCCAGGTCGTACCCGAAGTCCTCGGCGAACTGCGTAACAGCCTTCCCGATCGCTTCCTGCGTCTCGTCGCTCCAGTCTCCGTCCGCGATCTTCGCGAGGAGCTCCGATTCCGAGCCGCGCACCCGGTCGGTCAGGTCGGCCAGGAAGCGCTCCACCTTGTCGACCGTGATCCGGTCGAGATGCCCGTTGGTGGCGGCGTAGATCTGCACGACCTGGTCCTCGACGGGGAGCGGATGGCGCTCAGCCTGGTTGAGTGTTTTGACCAAGCGCGCGCCTCGCGCCAGCGTCCGCTGGGTCTCGGGGTCGAGCTCAGAGCCGAACTGCGAGAACGCCTCGAGCTCGCGGTACTGCGAGAGCTCGAGCTTCAGGCGGCCGGCAACCTTGCGCATCGGCGTGATCTGCGCGTTACCGCCGACTCGCGAAACCGAAATCCCGACGTTGATCGCAGGGCGCACCCCGGAGTAGAACAGCTTCGGCTCCAGGAAGATCTGTCCGTCGGTGATCGAGATCACGTTCGTCGGGATATAGGCCGACACGTCGCCGGCCTGGGTCTCGATGATCGGCAGCGCTGTCAGCGAGCCGCCGCCCGGGCGCTCCTCGCGGGTCTCGGGATCTACCAGGTCATCCGCGAGCTTGACTGCTCGCTCGAGCAGCCGGGAATGCAGATAGAACACGTCGCCGGGGTAGGCCTCGCGGCCGGGTGGGCGGCGAAGCAGCAGCGACATCTGCCGGTAGGCGTAGGCGTGCTTGGTCAGATCGTCGTAGATGACCAGCGCGGCCTTGCCGTTGTACAGGAAGTGCTCACCCATCGCGCAGCCCGCGTACGGGGCGATGAACTTGATCGGCGCGGCTTCGTCGGCGGCGGCCATCACGATGATCGTGTTATCGAGGGCGCCTGCCTCCTCGAGGGTCTGCGCTAGCGCGACGACCGTCGACTTCCGCTGGCCGATGGCGACGTAGACGCAGATCAGGTCGCGATCCTTGTTATTGATGATCGCGTCGATCGTGATCGCTGTCTTGCCGGTCTGCCGGTCGCCGATGATCAGCTCGCGCTGGCCGCGCCCAATCGGGATCATCGAGTCGATCGCCTTCAGGCCGGTGAGCATCGGCTCGGTGACTGGCTGACGTTGCACGACCCCGGGGGCCTTGTGCTCGGCCGGCCTCGTCTCGGTGGTGTGGATCTCGCCCTTGCCGTCGAGAGCGTTCCCGAGCGGGTCGACGATCCGGCCGAGCAGCTCCTCGCCAACCGGGATCTCGAGCAGCTGGCCGGTCCGGCGGACGGTGTCGCCCTCGACGATGTGCTCCCATTCGCCGAACAGCACGGCGCCGACGTTGTCTGACTCCAGGTTCAGGGCGAGCCCGGTGACACCGTGGGGGAACTCGAGCATCTCCAGCGACATGCAGTTCTCGAGGCCATGGATGCGACTGATGCCGTCGGCGACCGACAGGACCGTGCCCACCTCCGTGAGCTCGGCGCTCGAGGTGTCGAGGCCTTCGATCCTGCTCTTGAGGATGGACGTGATCTCGTCGGGATTGATGTGCATGAGGTCTCCTTGGCGTGCGGGTCAGCTCGCCCGCGCGACTTGCTTGCGAAGTTGATTCAGACGGCTGCGGATAGAGGAATCGAGGATCGCGTTGCCGACCCTCAGCACGAGACCGCCGAGGATGTCCGGATCGACGCGACTCGAGAGCTCGATCTTCCGGCCGGCCTGCTTGCCCACCCGCTCGCCGATCTCCGCAATCGTGGCGTCGTCCAGCGTCACGGCGCTCGTGACCTCCACCGGGAGCAGCCGGTTCTCCTGCTTCCAGAGCTCCTCGTAGCGGGTGCCGATGCGGAAGATGGCCGGCATGCGGTGGCGCTCCACGAGCGCCTGCAGGAAGTTCATGAAGATCGGCTCGGCGCCCGTGACCGCGCGCTTCAGCCCTTGCTCCTTCTCCTCGGTGGAAAAGTTGGGGGAGAAGCAGAAGATCGCGAACTGCCGGTTCGAGTTGAGCGCCTCGACGAACTGTGCAAGCTGCTCGCGAATCTCGTCGAGCAGGCCGAGCTCCTTCGCCGCCTCGAAGAGCGCGCGCGCATAGACACGGGCGATCTCTTCCATCAGCGGGCTCCTGAACGGGGGATCACTTAGCGCTCGGACCCTGGGCTGAGCGTGCTGAAGTCGAGCTCGCTGAGCGCCTCCTCCACGAGCCGCCGCTGATCCTCTTCGGTGAGCACCTTGCGGGTCACTTTCTCGGTCGCCATCACGGTGAGGTCGGCGACCTCGCCCCGGATCTCGTCGATCGCGCGCCGCGTCTCAGCCTCGATGTCGCGACGCGTGCGCTCCATCATCTCCTCGCGCCGCTTCTCGGCCTCCTCGCGAGCCTCGTGCTCGCGGGTGTCAGCCGCCTTGCGGGCACGATCGACGATCTCGTCGGCCTGGGAGCGAGCCTGCTTGAGGCGCTCGCGATAGTCGGCGAGAAGCTTGTCGGCTTCCTGGCGCGTGCGCTCGGCCGCGTCGATCGACTCCTCGATCATCTTCTGGCGCCGGTCGAGCGCCTCCGAGATCCGCGGGAAAGCGAACTTCCAGAGAAACACCATCGAGAGCCCGAACAGGATCAGCGTCCAGATCATCAGCCCGACGTTCGGGGTGATCAGGAAGCTCCCGCCGGAGGATGCAGGAGTGATGATGCCGATCGCGGCCATCACTTGAGTACGTAGGACAGGAGGCCCGCGACCAGGCCGTAGAAGAAGACGGCCTCGGTCAGCGCGAAGCCCAGCCACTGGATTTGGGTGATCTCATCTCGCATCTCCGGCTGCCGGGTCACCGACTCGATGACCTTGCCGAAGATGATCCCGATGCCCACACCGGCTCCGAGTGCGCCGAGGCCACCGCCGATGCCAATTCCGAGCCCCGCGCCGACCCCTGACGAAGCCGCGAACGTGAGGATGTGTGTAAGCACTGCCAAGCTCCTTTGTTCAATTAGTGATGGGAGACAGCGCCGCCGATATAAATGGCGGAGAGGGTCGCGAAGATGAACGCCTGCAGGGTCGCGACCAGCCCCAGCTCGAAGACGTAGATCGCAAATCCGAGTGGGAGCGCGATCCAGCCGAGCGCCGTGAGCCCGAGGATCACCGCGAGGCCGCCGGTCATGAACACGATGATCAGGTGGCCGGCGAGGATGTTCGCGAACAGCCGGATCGTCAGCGACAGCAGCCGCATGAAGGTCGAGATGATCTCGAGCGGAAGGATCAGTACCAGCATCGGTCCCTTGACCCCACCGGGGACAAGGCTCTTGATGTAGCCGAACGGACCGTGGGCCCTCACGCCCACCACGTTGAACGAGATGAACACGACCAGGGCGAGCACGAGCGGGACCGAGATGTTGGCCGTCGCGGCATACAGGGCGAAGGACGGTATATGCGCCCCGAAGACCGTGAATTCCTCCTGAGAGTTCGTCGGCAGCGGGAGGTACCCGATCAGATTGCAGTACCAGATGAACAGGAACAGGGTGCCGATGAATGGAAACCACCTCGCGGCCATCGAGTCGGGCATGTTCGTGCCGGTGATGTTGTCGCGCATCAGCGAGAACATCACTTCCACGGCGGTCTGAACGCGGTTGGGGCGATCATGCATGCGACGCGCGATATACATCAGCGTGCCGATGGTGGCGATGGCTGCCAAAACCAGGTAAAGGACAGCTCGGTTGACGCTGAGCAGGCCGAGGCTCACCCAGTTGACGAGCTTGAACTCATTCTGAATCTGGAAGCTGCTGTTGCGATGCGAGGCGAATCCGAAGATCACGACCAGCAAGACGATCCCGGCCAGGTAGAAGCCGCCGATCCAGAGCAGAACCTTCCGGGTGGTACTCATCGAGCCCTCGGGCGGTCGGCGAACGACACTGCAAGCTGCACCGTGAAGGCGAACACGATCACGGCCAGCGCAGCTAGTCCGTCGCCCTGAGTGCCCTGCTTACGGGCGTAGACGATCGCCAAGGCAAGCAGGAACAGGCGGCCCATTAGATACGCCATCCGCAGGCCGACCTGCCGGGCGGGTTGCGCCGAGGCGCTTGCGAGCCGGTCCACGCCGACGCCGACGGCCCGCAGCAGGAGCCACGCCCCCGCGCCGACGCCGTAGCCGAGCGCGGGCACCCCGATCAGCAACATCACCGGTGTCGCAACCACCAGCACCACGGCATCGAAGTACCTGAGGATCGCCACGGGCGCCTCAGATGCCGGACGAGCGGTCAGTGACATGTAGACCCCTTGGGCTGACAGGGACGGCGAAATCGTTCAGCAGCGACGCCGATATCGCTGTGCTTGGCACACACCCCACCTCTACCCACCGCGGGGCCTGCAGACTCGGACCCGGCGAGGCGCGGACCCCCGCCGCTCGTGACCAGCGATAGGCCGGCGAAGGTGGACGACGCTTCGTCATGTTGTCGATGCAAGCGGTTCAAACGGATAGAGGATCGAGCGCTCCGACCCGCACGAAACCACGTTGCGGCCGTGATCGGGGGATCGCCAAGGGGGCCTGCCGCCCGCGCCGCAAGCTTTCAGCGGGGACGCGATTCAAGGGTAGCGTGTACAGACACAAACGACGCACAAAGTTCTTCGAGGCCCGAGCGCTCGGCGCAGTTGTGCAGCTGCCAATGTGTCGATTAGCGCTCCAGAAAGCGGCGCATTCAGCCGATTGGAAGAGCGTGGAGGCCCGCAGGACGCGAGCGAGCGCGCGATGGCGGCCGGCGCTGCTCATCGGAGCGCTGAGCTCGATCGTTCTGGCGCTCAGTACGGCGAGCGCGTCGGCCAGCTCATTCCTACCGCCAAAAGGGCAGGTCTTCCAGGGAGTAGCCGGACAGCCCATCTCCACCTATGAGCAGCTGGTTGGCAAGCATCCCGCCGTGTACCAGATCTTCTCCGCGTGGGGCGAGTACCTGCCTGGGATCTTCCAGGACGCCCAGAACGCCCACGCGCGGCTGATGATCATGATCAGCACCGAGTCCGGCACTCAGGAGATGATCACCCCGCTGCAGATCGCCCAGGGCAGCGGGGACGCCTGGCTGATCGCGATGAATCACGCGATGTATGACAGCGGCCTTGTCAGCTACGTCCGGCTGATGGCCGAGATGGACGCCTACTGGAACGCCTTCAGCGCGTACAACGCCGATGGCTCATATCGCGGCAGGGCTCATTCTCCCGGCTCCTACCGGAATGCCTGGCGACGCGTGACGCTGATTTTGCGCGGAGGCAAGCTCGCGGCGATCGATGCGCAGCTGCACCAGCTGAGACTGCCGCCGCTACGGACCAGCAGCGACCTGCCCCGGCCCAAGGTGGCGATGCTGTGGGTCCCGCAGACCTCAGGCGCTCCTAACGTCCCCGGGAATCAGCCCAGCAACTACTGGCCGGGAAGACAGTGGGTCAACTGGGTCGGCACGGACTTCTACGGGAAGTTCCCGAACTTCGGAGGGCTCAGCTCTTTCTATGCCGCCTACCGGGGGTTCCCGTTCGTCTTCGGCGAGTGGGCCCTGTGGGGCTCAGACGATCCGGGCTTTGTCAGCCAGCTGTTCGGATGGATCGGCTCGCACCCCCGGACGCGGATGCTGATCTACAACCAGGGCGTCAACCCCGTTGGCCCCTTGCGGCTATCGCTGTATCCCCGCGCCGCAAGCGAGCTCCGCCGGCTTCTGGCGAATCCCCGGTTTCCGGCCTTCGCTCCGGAATTCGGCGGCTAGTTTGCCGCGGTAGCGCGATCGCCGCGCCAAGGGTCAGTAGCGGGAGCACGGCGATCGTCTCGAACACCGCACGCAGGCCATGAGCGTCGGCGAGCAGACCGAGCAGCGGCGCGCCGATGCCGCCGAGCCCGATCGACAGGCCGATCGTCACTCCTGAGGCGACGCCGAGCCGTCCTGGCAGGTACTCCTGGCCCATCACGATCGTGACCGCGAAGGTCGCGATCGTCGCGGCGCCGGCCAGGCCAGCGAATACGAGCCCAAGCGCGGGCCCGGAGAGCAAGAAGCCGATCAGCAACGGCGGCAGCGCCAGCATCGAGCCGATCAGCACGGTCCGGCGGCCAAAGCGATCGGCGAGCCTGCCCCCGACCAGCGTTCCGGTCGCGCCTCCGAGCAGCATCACCGACAGCGCTGTATTCCCGAGCGCGCTGCCGGCGTGAAGCACCCGCACGTAGTACAGGGGGATGAACGTGACCATTCCGAAGTACACGAACGATCGGAGCGCGATCACGGTGGCGAGCAGTGAAAACGCTCTCCAGGCGGCCGGCTGATCGGGGCGCTGAACGCGTCCGGCGACGATGTCGGTGCGAAACCCGCGCAGCCGCGGAAGCTCTCGGGCCAGCAGCAGGGCGGCAGCCCAGGTCGGGATCAAGATGAACACCGTTCCGGGCAACCCGAAAGCGAGGACCAGCGGCGTCATCAGGATCGGCCCCACGGCATAGCCGAGGTTGCCTCCAACGCTGAACAGGCTCATCCCGCTCGCGCGCCGGGCACCCGAGACGTAATTGGCAAAGCGCGAGCCCTCTGGATGGAAGGCGGCGACACCGATGCCGCTCAGCACCACGGCCGCGAAGATCAGCGGGTAGCTCGGCATCACCCCCACGAGCGCGATCCCAAGCCCTCCAAGTGCCGGGCCGAGCGGCATCAGCCACGGCAACGACAGCCTGTCTGAGAGATGCCCGAACAGCGGCTGGATCACCGAGGAGGCGATCGTCGCCGCAAGTATCAGCGCTGCAGCCGCCGCGTAGTTGATGTGGTCCCGCGCGATCAGGAACGGGAGCAAGGCTGGAACCGACCCTTGCGAGACGTCCGTGAACAGGTGCCCCAGCGACAGCGCGGCCATCGCCCGGCGATCGACGCCGGACGCAGTCACGGCTGATCCAGCTCGGAGAGACGGTCGTGGATCAGTGCTCGCCGCTGCACGAGTTCTCGCTCCAGCTGCTCGAGCTCGCGGTGCCGGGCCTGCACCAGCGCCAACTGGGTGCCGATGTACACCAGCGCCTGGTCGAGGATCCTTCGCCGCTCCGCCGGGTCGTCGGTCTCGGCGTACTCGCGCCTGAGCTCGGCCCGGGCGCTCTCGGCGTCGAGCAGCCCCGAGAGCTGCTCCAGCGAGAGCCCCAGCAGATCGCGCAAGCGGAGAATCTCGCGCACGCGCTCGACATCAGCCTCGGTAAAACAGCGGTGCTTGCCCTGGGCACGCGCCGAGGACCCGGGTAGTAGGCCGATCTCCTCGTAGTAGCGGATCGTCCGCGGGGTGGTCCCGGTCAGCTCCGCGACCTCGCCGATACGCAGCGACTTGCCTGCCACCGCGCTCATGCGGCTGCCTCGACGTTCTCACGCGAGGGGGAGCGGGACTCGTGCGGCTGGTGCACACGTTCAGGCTGATGCTTCGGTCGCGCTGCCGCCACGGCCGCGCCCACCAGCGAGACCACCGCGAGCGTCCACAGAGCGGTGCGCATGTTCCCGATGAACGGCACGAGCTGAGCGTTGCTGATGTGATTGGCAAGCCCGGAGAAGACCGCGAACAGGACGGACTTCGGAACCGACGAGGTGACGATCGCCAGGACGAACGCGATCGAGATGACCGCCCCGGTGTTCTGCACCAGGACGCGGGCGCCGGCGGCGATCCCGCGCCGGTGTGGCGCCACGGTCCCCATCATCGCGGCGGTGTTCGGAGAGTTGAACATGCCCGAGCCAACTCCTACCACGAACAAATAAAAGCCGACCGGCGCGTACGCCGTGTCACGGCCCAGCGTCGTCATCAGCGCCAGACCCGCGGCGCTCATCAGCATTCCGAGGACCGCC
>CATPAX010000182.1 GCA_955652215.1 uncultured Solirubrobacteraceae bacterium
AATCACGACCTGCGCGAGGTGATGGCGGAGATCGTGTCCGCGGCCGCCGAGTAGGTTTCACGGACCGTGTAGCGGGCATTCGGGTCCCCTTACAATCGATTAGCAATGAGCACCGGCGGCCCCGATCTGTTCGTCGTCTGCAAGAACTGCCAGTCCGAGGTGAGTCCGTACATCACGGAGTGCCCGTATTGCGGCAGTCGCCTTCGCAAGCGTGCGCCAAAGATTGACCGCGACGGACGCGTCGCGGAGCGCCGCCGCCGCCCGCCGACTCCGTCGCTTCCGAGACTCCGCCCCGGGGAGATCCCCGGGATCAGGCCTGACCGCAGGCCGTATACAGCGATCGCGCTGACCGTAGCTGGTCTCGTGGGCTGCCTTCTGTGGCGGGCGGCGCTCGTGCAACCGGGTCAGCTCGCGGTCATCGGCATGCCGACCGGGCACTGGTGGCGGCTCGCTACCGCTCCGTTTGTCTACGACAACACAGGCTATGCGGCGGTGACGCTTGGTGCGATCGCGCTGTATGGATGGCTCTTGGAGCGCCGACACGGCCCGCTTGTGGTGCTCGCGCTATTCGCGTTGGGCGGCATCGGTGGGGTGGCGCTGACGGCGGCGCTCGAGCCGCAGATGCTGGTGCTCGGCGCCAGCGGAGCGGCGATCGCGTTCGTGATCGCCTGGATGATCCCCGACCTAATGGCGGTGCGAGCAGGTGAGGAGATCGAGGGCGATCTGCTCGGCAGCGCGGTGTTCGGCGCTGTCATCGCCTTGATGCCGCTGGTCGTCAGCGACGCGAGCTGGGTCGCTGACGGGGCCGGCGCGCTCGCAGGGATCGCGGTCGGGGTACCGCTGGCCCAGCTCGGCGGCCGCTGAGCGGGCGCAACTCACGCTGGATCGGCTTGCCCGGCGCGGGGCTCGATCGCTCCGTGTCGCGGGCTCGTCAGTAGCCATCACCACTGAACGGGCCGACTAGTAGACCGCGTTGATCGTCCCGGGCGCGCCAGCGAAAAGCCGGCCGACTACCGACCCGCGGACCTCGTTCGCACGCTCGGCGGGCACCGCCGCCAGCAGACCCCCAGAGGTCATGGCATCGGACACAAACCAGCGCAGCGCCTCGGCGACCTCCTCATCGAACGTCGTGAACTGCTCCGCGTGCGCCCGGTTACGACGGGTTCCGCCGGCGACGGCCTGCTCGTCGTCGCGAGCGAGCAGCTCGAGCACTCCTTCGATCGACGGCACCGCACCCGTGTGAAGCTCGGCGGCCACCCCGCTCGCAAGCGCCAACTCATGAAGGTGACCGAGCAGCCCAAAGCCGGTGACGTCGGTCATAGCGTGTGCTCCGGCAGCCCGCACGGCGACGGACGCCTCACGGTTCAACGTCGTCATCACCGCCACAGCCTCCTCGAGCTGCGCACCGGGCAGGCCGCGCTTGAGCGCGGTCGAGATCGCCCCCGCCCCGAGCGGCTTGGTCAGGACCAGGCTGTCGCCCGCCACGCCACCGGCATTGGTGATCACCTCGTCTGGGTGGACCACCCCGGTCACCGCGAGGCCGAACTTCGGTTCTGAGTCCTCGATCGAGTGGCCACCGAGAATCGCCACCCCGGCCTCTGCCGCGATCGCCGCCGCGCCACGCAGGATCTCGGTGAGAATCTCACCGCCGAGATCCTGGAGCGAGAACGCGACAAGGTTCAGCGCGCTCACGGGTGTCGCCCCCATGGCGTAGATATCCGACAGAGCGTTCGTGGCGGCGATCCGCCCGAAGTCGAACGGGTCGTCGACGATCGGCGTGAAGAAGTCAACGGTCTGGACGATCGCGAGGTCATCGCGAAGGCGGTAGACGCCCGCGTCATCGCTTGTATCGAAGCCCACCAGCACGTTCGGATCGGTGCCGCGCGGGAGTCCCGACAGCAGCGGCCCAAGGGCAGCGGCCGGGAGCTTGCAGCCGCATCCCGCGCCATGGGAGAGGGACGTCAGCGCGACAGCCACTCCTCTTATGATGCTGCAAACGAATGCTGGATGAGGCTCCGTACACCGACGCCGAGCTCGAGGCGGCTATCGAGGCGCTGGCCGACCGCGATCGGTTGCGAGAAGCTCAGAGCCTCGTGATGCGTAGCGCGCCCGCGCTACAGCGGGTGCTGGCTGCGGCGCTCGAGGACGGAGGCTGGTTCGATTCCGCACACGAACAGGCGATCCAAGAGGCAGCTGGCCTCGAGGGCGCTGGTGAGCGTGCACGCGCGGTTCGGACAATGTTGGCCGAGGACACCCGCCTCGGGATGCTCGTCGGCGTAGCGGTGGGCTTTCAGCTTGCCAGGGAGCTCTCAACGCCCCCTGGGAAAGCGATTCACTGAATACGAACAGGAGGATTGGAGCGATGACGGACATTCGGTTCCTCGGGCACGCTTGCTTCGAGCTCTCAAATGGAGACGAGACCGTTCTGATCGATCCGTTTCTGAGCGGAAACCCGAAGGCGGCGATCGCGGCCGACGACGCGACGGCCACCACGATCCTGCTGACCCACGGTCACGGCGACCACATCGGCGACACGGTCTCGATCGCCAAGCGGACGGGGGCACCGGTGGTCGCGATCGTGGAGCTCGCGGGCGAGCTCGAAGAAGATGGTCTCGAGGTCAGTAATCCGAACCTCGGCGGGACGGTCAAGTTCGACTGGGGCTGGGTGAAGCTCGTGCCGGCCTGGCACACCTCGACGACTCCGAAGGGGACGGTCAACACCCCCGCCGGTCTCCTGATCAACTTCCACGACACGGTCGTCTACCACTTGGGCGACACCTCCGTGTTCTCCGACCTTCAGCTGGTCGGCAAGCGCAATCCGATTGACGTCGCGCTGATGTGCATCGGCGGCCATTTCACGATGGACCGCGTGGACGCAGTCGACGCCGCCCAGCTGGTTGGCGCCAAGACGGTGATCCCGTGCCACTACAACACATTTCCGCTGGTCGAAACTGACGCGCAGGCGTTCAAGTCAGACGTCGAATCATCGGCAGCATCGGGTGTCGTGATCCTCGAACCAGGGGAGACGCATTCCCCGTGACCCATGCAATCGTTCTGATCCAGGCGGAGCGTTCAGCGTTAGCGACGCTCGGCGGCGAGCTTGCCGACATCGAGGGGGTCGCGGAGGCTTACTCGGTGACCGGGGACTGGGATTTCGTCGCGATCCTGCGCCTGCGCGAGCATGACCAGCTCAAGCAGGTGGTGACCGGCCAGATCTCACAGCTACAAGGGGTGCACCGCACACAGACGATGGTCGCCTTCGAGGTGTACTCGCGCCACGATCTGGAGGCGCTGTTCTCGGTCGGTCAGTGAACCCGGTTCGCCGTCGCGACCACGAGCGCCCTGGCGAACGCCTGCTCCATCGCCTCGTAGGTGTGGCTTGCCACAGCCGCCTTTGCGCGCTCACCCAGGCGTCGCCGGAGCTCGTCGTGGCCGAGCAGTTGATCGATCGCCGCCCCGAGCGCATCGGCGTCCCCGGGTGCGACCACCCAACCGGTGTCGGCGTGGCGGACGAGTCCTCCGGCGACCGCGCCAACCGCCGCGCTCGCGATCATCGGCCTCGCCTGGTGCATCGCCTCGTTACAGACCAGGCCCCAGGGCTCGCGGAAGCGCGGCGTCGGGATCGATGGCAGCACCGCGAGCTCGGCAGCGGCGTTCGCGACAGGTAACTGGTCGCGAGCGATCGGACCCAGGAAGCAAGTCCGCTCGAGGCTGGCAAAGCCTGACACGAGCGGGCCGTCCCCAACGATCACGAGGGTCGCTCCCGAGCGAACCCGCCTCCAGGCCTGCTGGAGCACGAGTGCTCCCTTCTCTGCGACGACCCGGCCCGAGTAGAGGACAAGCGGTCCCGCTCCGAGCTTGTGGCGGGCGCGGAAAGCGGCGACCTCCTCGGCGCTGACCTCGCGTGCGAACAGCTCCGGCTCGACGGACTGAGGGGCCACGAACACATCGCCGTCGCGGCCCCGGATGTTGGCGACGAAGCGACGCACATGCTCGCCATAGGCGATCACGGCGTCAGCGTGGCGAAAGATGTGCCGCGTGACCGGAAGCGCCGCAGCGTGGCTGACCGAGCGCGGCTGCGCCCACACCGATGCCCAGAGGAGGAACGGAGCCCCGTAACGGCGCGCGCCGGCGTACGCCGCGGGGAGCAGCGGGCCACCCGCGAACGGTGCGATCACCGCGTCGTATCGACCGCCGAGCTCGAACGCCTCACGGGCGCCTTCGATCCGGTGAGCGGGGAACGGGGCGCTCGCCAACTGGTCGTTGAGATCATTGAACCACGGCGCGACGTAGCGCTCACCTCCGCCGTGACAGAGGACCTCCACGTCGTGATCTCGGGCCAGCAGGCGGAACAGCGGGACCCGGTAGCCGGGGATGTTCGTGGTGAGGAGCGCGATCGCCAACGCGCTCGACAAGTTGTCAGATCCGGGGCTGGAGGCTGGCCGGCCCCGCCCTGGATAGGTTTAGGCCGCCGCTGCGCTGGGCCCCGGCTCGCGCGCGAACCACACGGAGCGGTCCTTCCAGTCGTGCATCATCAGCGCTCCGCCGGCGGCCGCAAGCGCCAGCATCGACCGCGAATTGCCGAGCTGCCGAGCCTCGGTCGCGGGCACGATCGCCAGCCCGAGGAACGCAACGGTCGCGACGACGCTTCCGGTTGCGCCGTGGTGGCAGCGCTGGCCGAGGATCCAGACCCGATGGCGGAGTGCGTCGTACTCGACGAGTGAGTTGGCCTGGGCTCTCGGAACCATGACACTGATCTCCTGGGTCCCTTATCGGCGACTATGCTCGCTCGCGTGAGCCGCGGGCGCGCGTGTTTAGTGCTGCTGCTGGGGGGCGCGCTTGCCGGGTGCGGGAGCTCGCAGACCACATCGACGAGCGCTTCAAGCGCGCATCCCACGACGGTGGCGGCGGCGAGCACCGCCCGGACAACGAGCACCACAGCACCCCCCGCCCCGCGTCGCCCGCGACATCGCAGGCGCCATGCAGCTTCGGCATCGGACGTGCGGCTCCCGGCGACCTTCGTGATTCATCCCGGCGGCCGGCTGTCTCCGCCGGCGATATCGGCTCCGAGCTCAGTGGATATCGTTCTCACCGGCATCTCGGGCGACGGCCGAGGGCACCGAGTGAAATTGCGCTCCCCCGGCGGCCAGGCTCTCGCAGTGCCGGCCGGCGGCCGGGCCTCGGCATTGGTCGGCACCTTGAAGCGGGGGAGCTACGCCATTGCCGTGGACGGAGTCGCCCGCGGTCAGCTCGTGATCGGCGTTATCCCCGGTCCGTAGGGGCCCGCGGCTCGGACCAGTCAGCCGATTCGCGACCCAGGCGCTGCGTCAGTATCGGGCCGCAACAGGACCACGCCCTTCTCGTCATCCAGCGCCCCCAGCACCAGCACCTCAGACTGGACGGGCCCGATCCGGCGGGGCGGAAGGTTGACGACGGCGACGACGAGCGTCCCCTCGAGCTCCTCGCGCCCATAGTGGGTGATCTGGGCGGAGGACTGCTTGACGCCGATCTCGGGCCCGAAGTCGATCGAGAGGCGCCAAGCCGGGACCCGCGCCTGCGGGAAGTCGAGCGCCTCGAGCACCCGGCCGATGCGCATGTCGACCGATTGAAACTGGGAGAATTCGATCACCGTGCCCCGCAGTGCTGGCGCGGGGGTCGCTCAACGCTCAACGCTCAACGTTCGCGTGCGCGGCGGTGCCTGCGATGCCGGTCACCTCGCCGCTCGTGAAACGGCGCTATCTCCGCCGGTGGGGAACTCGGGGCCGCCGTCGTGCTTGGCGGCGTGTTAGTCGTCGAAGTAGGCGTGGTGGTGGTCGATGGAGTGCTCGACGTTGGAGTGGTCGTCGTCGACGGGCCGGTCGTTGTCGTCGTGGGTGTGGTGGGTGTGGTGCTCGTGGGCGGAACGGCGTTGGTCGTCGGCGGTGTGCCGGGGACGGTAGGTGTCGGCAGCACTGTGCCCACGGTCTGCGACTGGGTCCGGCCGGTGGCGGGTGGCTTCGTGTCGGTTGGCGCTGTCTGGCTGCGCTTGAGGGTGGAGGCCGCCGCCACCTTGACTGCGACCTTCTTGGTTACGTGCGTCCGGTGCTTGTGGGTTTGCTTGACGCTGCGCGCAGCAGCGGGGCTGGTGACGCGGATCACCGCTGCCGGCGACGCGATCACACCGGCGACTGTTGCTGCGGCGGGCGCCGGCGTGCCCGTTCCCTGAGGCGCCGGGGCGCCCTGATGGTGTCGCCTTACGCTGTGGTTGGCGGCGACTGCACCGACAGTGACGGCCCCCAGCGCCGCGGCGGCCAAAGTGGCAGCCGCCTTAGTGGCGATAGTGCCGACCGAGAGCGAGACGATCCCGCCGCTCGTGCCGAGCATCGCGGTGCTCCCTGCAGCGGCGCTCGACCCAATCGCGGCGGCCGGAGCGGCGGCGCCCGCACCCGAGCTCGCCCCCGCGGAGTGACCGACATGGGTGATGGCGAGCTTGCGCAGCAGCGCCAGCGGACCTATCGGGAGGAGCGCCGTCAGTGCCTTGTTGGTCCGCTTGAGCTGAGAGTTGAACACAGAGCAGCGCTTGCAGGTGCGCAGATGCCGTCGAACAAGCGGGCCAGACTTCTTCTGAAGGCCCTCCGAGACCTCTGCCAACTCAACCCGGACCTCCTCGCAGGACAGCATCCGCGCCTCGGCTGCCTCAGCCAGCGATACGCGCGCCCGAACGAGCAACGACTTGATGCTCGGGACCGTCGTCTCCATCGCCTCGGCGATCTGCTCGTAGGAGAGGGCGTCCATCTCGCGCAGGACCAGCGCGGTCCGCTGGGTCTCGGGGAGCTTGCGGATGTCCTCCACGAGCAGCCGGAACTCCTCGCGGCCGTGCACCTTGTCGGCGGTGCTGGCGCCGTGATCGAACAGATGGACGTCCATCGAGTCGACCCCGACTGCAACGGTCTTGCGAAGGTGATTCAGGCAGCGGTTGCGGGCGATCCGGTAGAGCCACGGGCGTACGTTGATCGGCCGATCATCGGCCAGGATCGCATTGAATGCCGCGGCGAGCACTTCCTGGAGGACGTCTTCGGCGTCCTCTCGCGAGCCCAGCAGGTGCCGGCAGAATGCGAGCAGGCGGGCGTGGTAACGAGAGACCAGGATCTCGAAAGCCCCTGTACTGCCGCGGCGGACCATCAAGATCAGCCGCTCGTCGGACTGAAGGCGCAGCAGGGGCGAGCGCCCGTGAACGCCGATCCCTCCCGAGTATCTAAGAGCTGAGGCTTCCATCCGGCTCCGCGGAGGATCCGCGACGGCACCTGCACTCGCCCGGTTCCTCTATCCGGGTGACACCGTAGCAGCGCCAAAGTTGCGCTAGAGCGCGCCGCGGCTGCCCTGCTACGCTTGCCGACCGCATGCCGACTACCAGCCAGCTGATCCGTAAAGGACGCTCCACCCCGAAGAAGAAGCTCGCCACCCCAGGTCTGAAGTCTGGGAAGGGGCGCAAGAAGAAGGTCGCCGCGCCGCAGCGACGCGGCGTCTGCACCCGAGTTTTCACCACCACCCCGAAGAAGCCGAATTCGGCGCTCCGGAAGGTGGCGAGAGTGCGGCTGACCAACGGGATGGAGGTCAACGCCTACATCCCCGGCGAGGGTCATAACCTTCAGGAGCACTCGGTTGTGCTCGTCCGCGGCGGCCGCGTCAAGGACCTCCCGGGATACCGCTATAAGGTGATTCGCGGAACTCTCGACGCGGCCGGCGTCAGCGACCGTAAGAAGGCGCGCTCGCAGTACGGCGTGAAGGCCAGCTAGCACCTATGCCGCGCCGCGCAGCAGCTCAGGTCCGCCCTGTCGAGCCCGACCCCGTCCACCGCTCGAGGCTCGTCCAGCAGGTCGTCAACAAGGTCATGCTCGACGGCAAGAAGTCCGTCGCCGAGAAGATCGTCTACGACGCTCTCGCGATCATCGCCGAGCGATCTGGCAAGAACCCCGTCGAGCAGCTCGAGGCTGGGATCAAGGCTCTTACCCCGGTCCTCGAAGTGCGCTCACGCCGCGTCGGCGGTGCGACTTATCAGGTCCCGGTCGAGGTTCCCGCGCGGCGGGCGCGGACCCTTGCCGTCCGGTGGCTCGTCCTATTCGCCCGCCAGCGGCGCGAGAAGACGATGGCCCAGCGCCTCGCCCACGAGCTTCTCGACGCCCAGCAGCAGCAGGGCAGCGCCTACAAGCGCAAGGACGACATCTACCGCATGGCCCAGGCCAACAAGGCCTTCGCTCACTACCGCTGGTAGTGGCAACCGCCGAGTTAGTGGCAACCGGCGTCTGAGAGTCTGTCCGCTCGAACGAGTTATCCGCTCGAAGGAGTTCTCCGCCCGCACGAGTTGGGGTGGGTACCGCGTACCCGCGTCGGCGACCTCTGCGCGCCCGTACCGCGACGCGGCTGACAGAACGCCGCCATAGGCGGGATCCTCGGGGCTCGCGAGCGCCT
>CATPAX010000183.1 GCA_955652215.1 uncultured Solirubrobacteraceae bacterium
AGTAGGCGGTGTGGTAGTTCAAGACGAGCCCGGCAGCCTGTGCGAAATCGAGCTCGTCGGCGATCCGGAAGCACAGGTGCTCGGGGGCGACCGCAACCTCGGCGAACCCACCAAGTACGCAGAATGCCGCCACCCGATCCCCCCCCGCCAGGAGCGCTCCGTCGGGCGCGGAGCGAACGGTTCCGCCGACCTCCGAGCCGGGAGTGAAGGGCAGCGGCGGCTTGAGCTGATACTGCCCGCGCGTCTGGAGCACCTCCGGAAACGAGACCCCGGCGGCGTGCACGTCGACAAGCACCCCGCGGCCGGGGGTCAGCATGTGGGAGGCCTCGGGCTCGGAAAGCTCCGTTAGCTTCAGAGCCGTCTCGGGGCCGCTCAGGTCGACGATCTGTATCGCCCGCACGGGTTGGGACCCTAGATGATTAGTCCGAGATTGACGTTCTCCGATGTGCGTGGCTCGGGGGCGCCGGCGCGAGACGTAGGCGGCAACTGGGATGAATCAACGTTGGATGATTTATCCGGGATTGACGTTGTCGGAACCGATTCAGCGTGGGTTACGCGTCAATCGTCCCCGCCGAAGCGTCGAGCGTCACACCATCCTCCCCTGGCGTGGGTAAGGCGTCAATGGCGTCACGGGCTGCGACCGTTGACGCGATAGCCACACGATCATCGGGGGTGTCCGGCTACCCGAACTCTTCTTCGATCACCCGGATCGCGCGGGGCGGCGCCCGCAGCACATCGAGGCCTGAGATCGCCTGAGTCGCGGCGAAGAACTGCGACTCGAGCACGGGGTGGAGGACCATCACCAGCCGCGCCTGCTCCCCCAAACCCTTCTGCACCACCGACTTGACCGATACCCGGTGCTCCGCGAGAGCCTGCGCAACCCCCGCGAGCACTCCCGGCTCATCGGCCACTTCGAGGTGCAGGTAGAACGAGGACACCACGTCCTGGACTATCTCGAGTACCTGGCTTGTCGGGGGGGTGGACGCCGGCGGGATCATCGCGCTGATCACATCTCCGAGGACGGCGCTCGCGGTTTGCGGACCCCCCGCCCCGGGGCCGGACATCGTGATCTCGGTTATCGCCTCCGACTCAACCGTGACGGCGTTGAATGGGCCGCTCACCGACGCGAGCGGGTGGCCTGGGTAGAGGAACGCAGGATGCACCCGGACCGAGAGCCCCTCCCCGATCCGCTCGGCGGTGCCAAGCAGCTTTAGCTCGAGCCCCAGCTCGTGCGCGTACTCGAGGTCGTCGGACTGGATGTGCTCGATCCCCTCGTATGTCACCTGCTCCAGCCGCACCGGGGTGTCGAATGCAAGCCGCGCCAGGATCGCCATCTTCGCCGCAGCGTCGCGGCCGTCGATGTCCTCCGAGGGATCGGCTTCCGCATAGCCGAGCCGCTGGGCCTCCGCGAGTGCCTGCTCAAACGTCATCCCCGTGCGGGCCATCTCGGTCAGCACGAAGTTCGTGGTGCCGTTGACGATTCCGTGGACCCGGTCGATCGTCGCGCCTGCCAGCGACTCCTGGATCACTCGGATCACCGGAATGACGCCCGCTACCGCGCCTTCGAAGCGCAGTTGAACGTCGTGCTCCCGAGCCGCCTCCCAGAGCTCCTCCCCATGACGCGAGAGGACCTGCTTGTTAGCTGTCACCACGTGCCTTCCGGAGCGCAGCGCTTGCAGCAGGTAGGTGCGAGCCGGCTCGATCCCGCCTATCAGCTCGACGATCATCTCTGAGTCCTCGAGGATCTCCCCGTAGGACCCCTGGCTTCGCGTCAGCACGCCCGAGAGGACTGGACGCAGTCCGGTGATCCGCTCGATCCGCTCCGCGTGCTGCTCGAGCTGCGATTCGAAAGCGGCGCCAACAGTTCCGCGGCCCAGAAGCCCGACGCGATAGCTGCGCTCAGCCGGCGTCACGGGTCACCAGGTCATCGCAGGTCTCGCGGCGTACGACCACGCGCGCGGTGCCGTCGCGGCAGAAGATCACGGGCGGTCGCAGGGCACCGTTATAGCTGTTGGCCAGTGAATGGCCGTAGGCGCCGGTGGTAGTGACGACGATCACGTCGCCCGGCACCGGGTCCGCCAGGGTCAGGTCGCGCGCAATCACATCGCCCGACTCGCAGTGCTTGCCGGCAAGGTGGCAGCGCTCGGTCCCACCGGCCAGTGGGCGGTCAGCGGTCAGCGCCTCGTAGGGCGCGCCGTAGAGCATCGGGCGCAGGTTGTCCGACATGCCGCCATCCACCGCGACCCAGGTGGACACGTTGCGCTTGACGGTCTGGACCGTGTACAGAGTGACCGTGCTGCTGGCCACGAGTGTTCGTCCTGGCTCGAACAACAGCCGTTTTCCGGCCCCGAGCAGATCGTGCGCGGCGCCCACCAGCGCGTCGACGTAGTCCTCGACCGCCGGGGGATGCTGCTCCGCCGTATACGGCGCGGCAAGGCCGCCCCCGAGGTTGTAAACGGGAAACTCGCCAAGCGTCGCGAGCGCGCGCACAGCCGCCCGGAACGGCTCCAGCTCGAACAGCTGCGAGCCGATGTGGCAGTGCAATCCAACCAGCTCGAGCGCATGTGAGGCGGACAGGCCCGCAACTGCGCTTCGGGCATCGGCGGGCGAGAAGCCGAACTTCGAGTCCGACTGGCCAGTCGAGATCGCCTGATGTGTGTCGCCGGCAACGCCCGGAGTGACCCGGATCAGGACCTTCTGCGTCACCCCAAGTTGCTCGGCGATCCCCTGCGCCCGGTCGAGCTCGTGGGCCGAGTCGAGGACCACGTGGCCCACTCCGGCTTGCATCGCCGCTCGGAGCTCATGCTCGGTCTTGGCGTTCCCGTGAAAATAGATGCGAGCCGGGTCGAAACCCCCCCGCAGTGCGAGGTGGAGCTCTCCAGCCGAAGCGACGTCGCACCCGAGACCTTCCTCTGCGAACGTCCGGCAGACCGCGGTGCAGCCGAATGCCTTCGTGGCGAACAGGACGTCGAAGTCGTCGTGGCGCGAGCTGACCGCGTCCACGAACGCGCGGGCTCGGGTGCGGAGGTCGTCTTCGGCAACTATGTAGGCCGGCGTCCCGAATTCCCGCGCGAGCTCGATCGCATCGCACCCTCCGACCTCGAGATGGCCCCGCTCGTTGACTGAGGAGCCGAGCGGAAGCACGTGCGAGAGCCGAGCCGTGAGGGTCGCCATGGCGCTGCGATCATGCCATGCGCCCTGGCATGATCGACGCCATGGTGACGCGCCGCTGGGTCACGCCCGAGGCGCCGGCCGAAATCGGCAAGCTCGACGGGTTGTCATATTCGCTATGGCTCGGCCCCGGAGGCGATCCGGAACGCGGGGGCGTGGTGATCGTTCACGGCGCCGGGTCCTCGAAGGAGAGCCATCATGACTTCGCCCGAGCGGTTCTCGCAGCGGGATTTGCCGCGATCGCCTTCGACCAGCGCGGACATGGGGCAAGCGACGGCAGGCTTGATGGGCGCGTGCTCGAGGACATGCGATCGATCACGGACCTGTTGCGCGCACGAATCGGGGGCGCGCGAGCGCCGATCGCGATTCGCGGTTCGAGCATGGGCGGCTATATCGCAATCGTCGCCGCTGCGGCGATCGAGGCCGATGCGGTTGTGGCAATCTGCCCGGCGAGCGCCGGGGGGCTGCGACGCGGGCTCGCGCGGAGCAACCTCGGGTTCGAGGCCGATGCCCATGCCCTCGATGCGTTTCTCGAGGCGCACGAGCTCGGCGACGCAGTGCAGGCGCTCGAGATTCCGCTGCTGATGCTTCATGCGGAGGGTGACGAGGTGGTGCCGGTCGCGCTGTCCCGCGAGCTCGCTCGGCTGTTGCGCTCGCCCCAGAGCCGCCTGGTGACCGTTCCCGGTGGGCATCACCGCTCGATTCAGCACGATCCGGAGCTTCAAGCTGCCAGCATCCGCTTCATCGAGACGGCGCTGCCAGCATCCGCTTCATCGAGTCGGAGCTGTCCGCCTGACTCATCGCAAACTCTTAATTAGCGTCTGCGAACATTCGGGAGACAGATGGCACGTCCAACCTCATTCGGTCGCGATACAGGGCTCCAAGCACG
>CATPAX010000184.1 GCA_955652215.1 uncultured Solirubrobacteraceae bacterium
CATCGCCGACGAACTCGCCCGTCTC
The DNA here is from genome assembly GCA_955652215.1 of uncultured Solirubrobacteraceae bacterium. The sequence continues at coordinate 26 of CATPAX010000184.1, forward strand.
ACGCAAGATCACTGCCGCACTCAGCCACTCGCCCTCGCCCTTGATCGACGCGCCAGCAATCCTCTCCGCTAGTGGATCTCGCACCTCCTCGCGCGTGCGAGTGCCGAAATACAGGTAGCGAACCAACTTCTCATCGGACTGCATCTCATACAGGTCGTCGAGGTCACCCGGCTCGAACGGACGGAGCAGCAGCCGATCCGTCGCGAGCGGCCACTCCGGCGCGACTCGCTGTCGAAGCTCAGTCACGGCGACGGATCAAGCACTGAGGCCGTTTCGGTTGTCGACTCCACCCCGGTCCCCCGAGCTGGGTGGTAGCCGGGAGGCCCGCTGCGGCGGACCAGGTAGATGGCGACGGCGACGGCGAGCGAAAGCACGCCACGCCCAGGAGACCAAGCTCAAGCAGCTGATTGGTGAGTGCACGGCTGCCGGACGCCTGACGCTCGAGCTCGGCGGTGACGATCAGAATCCGTCGCACGACCGCAATCAGGCCGACGAACCGGTTCAACCACGATCTCCCCCCGGAGCACCACCCAGCGCAAGGTGTGAAGCAGCTCGGCCACGATCAGCGCCAGCAAGATCCGATCGAGCAGAGTGACGCTGATATCCACGGCGCTCTGGCGCGCGTTTGATCGAACTGATCAGACCGCTGACCGTGCCAACGATCACGAGCACGGCTGCCGCAAGCAACAGCACGCCGACGATGATGTAGAGCGCGTCCTCGACCCACAAGAGCGCGGTACGCACTTCGTGAAGCGCTCCCCCGGCTTACCTTGGATGGGCGGCTCCGCCATCCGCGGAGCTCAGCTGTACGTCAAAAGGATGCGCACGTATTCACGATCTCACACTCGGTCGATGGCATGCACTTGGAATACGCCAGCGTGGTCGAGGCACAGTGCGCTGCGCGCCACGACGTAGCGGACGCGGCGGGAGTCAGCTCATTAGCGTGAGAACCGTGAAGAAGTCTCTGAAGTAGGGCGCCAAGAACTGTCCAGGGATGCCGGTTTGGCCTGGAACGACCGGCATTGGGCTGGGAGTGAGCCGGCGCCGCGCGTGGGCGTATAGATAACCCGCCACCCACCTCGGGTTGATGTCGAGCTCGATCGCGCGGACGACGTCCTTTCCGGCTACCGCTTCGGCCAGGGCCCGCACAGAAAGATTGTGCCCCGCGGCCCACACCAGATCGCCCGCCGAGGTGATGCCCAGCGCCGAGCGCGCAACGATCGGCTGCTCGTGCAGCGGGTCGCCCCAGCAGATTTTGATGCAGGTGTCCACGTTCGACGCGATCCGGCCCGCGCTTATTAGCAGGCCAAGGTTCTGTCTCACCGCCAGCACCGCGCGCCCCTCCGCCGGGACGGTCTGCCGCCAACGGCCGATATCGGTGAACCCGTCGCGGTAGATCACCACCGAAGCGACCCCACGGCGCAGAGGCCAGCCGACCCGGCCGCCCTCCTCGAATCCTCCAGCGCCATAGCTCTCCTCGAACGCACTGTTGAATGCTGCGACCACGATGCGGCGCTCTGCTTGGGCAATCGAGTCTCCGTACCGCCAGTTAGCCCCACCCGGCTGCGAGCCCCCGGCGTGCAGGGCCAGCCTGACGAGCCGCTGGTCGAAGCGAAGCAGCGTCACCGTGAAGCCGCTCTCGTGATACGCCCCGACACGCGCAATCCAAACCGCCGTCTGCCCGCGAACTGTCACAGCCGGGGTCCAGCCGAACAGGCCCTGGCGCCGAGCCCCCGGCAGGATCGCGATCAGATCGAGCCTCCGGGACGTTGCAGCCGACCCACGCCCGGGGGTACTCCGCGTCGTCGTACCCGCGGTAGTCGCAGGCGTCCGCGCCGAGGTCACCGTTGGCTTCGGTGGCCCAGGGTGACGCGATGAGCCACACCCGCCAGATGCCACGAGCGCACACATCACCCCCGCAGCTAGGCTCATGCGGCTCGAGACTCGGGGCCGAGCGCCCACTAGTCAGAGTGTCTCAAACGCCCAAAGCGCTCGTCGTGAGCACTAGGATCCCGCCTGTCATGAAATGGGGTGCCTTCGCCAAGGCCATGTTCCTGTAGAGCGTCGTCGGGACGCGCTCTCCGCCGGTTTCGAGGTTGGCGGCAATTCAGCCCCCGATGAATGAGATGAAACGTCTGCTTCTGCTGCGCCACGCGAAGTCGAGTTGGGACGATCCGGCACTCGCCGACCACGACCGTCCGCTCGCGCCGCGCGGGCATAAGGCGGCGAAGTTGATCGGGGCTCATCTGCGCCGCAACCAGATCCGAAGCTCTCTAGTGCTCTGCTCGTCGGCGCGACGGGCGCGCGAGACGCTGGAGCTGGTGTCGGCGTCGGGGGAAATCCAGATCGAGGATGGGCTCTATGGGGCATCGGCTGACGAGTTGCTCGGCCGTCTGCGACAAGTGCCGGACGAGGTCGACTCTGCGATGCTGATCGGACACAACCCGGCGATCCAGGACCTCGCGGTAGGCCTCGTCGCGGACTCCGCCGAACTCGCGACCCGAAAGTTCCCCACAGGTGCGATAGCCACCTTGACGTTCACAGGGGGCTGGAGGGAGCTGGACTTCGGTCGCGCCAAGCTCGGTGCGTTCATCACCCCAAGAGAGCTGTACCGCTAGGTAATGGGACTGTTCGAAGAAAGACTTGCCGCCTTCAAGCATCCCCGGGACGTGGTCTTTCTTGACGCGCTGCCTCGCAACTCACTGGACAAGGTGGACAGGAAACGTCTCCGCGAGCTCGCTGCTCGAGACGGATAGAAAGCTGACGAGAGCCTTCTCAGCGCAGGCCTAGCTTTCAATCGGACTTGACCACCCGGCAGACCATGGAGCGGTCCCGAGCCCCCTCCTCGGCACGATAGCCATCTACCCCTGGTAGGCATCGCTTCGCGCGCTCGCGCGACCGAGCCGACGTGGCTAGGGTGCGGCGCGGCGGGGGCGCTCGTCAGACGGCGACGGGCGCAACAGAGGCGTCTCCTGCGCGTGCCGCCTTGGAGTGTTCGCGGCTGTCGCGCGAGGAGATCATGACCGCCGCCAGGATCGCCCCGACAATCGCGAAGCCGGCACCGACCAGGAAGGCACGATCGAATCCCTTGGTCAGCGCGACGGATGCGCTATGCACGCCCGTGTGGAAGAGGCTCTGGGTACGGCTATTCGCAACCGTGGCCAGGATCGCGAGGCCCAGCGCGCCCCCGACCTGCTGTGAGGTGTTGATCAGCCCCGAGGCGAGGCCCGCCTCATGCGGTTCCGTTCCCGTCACTGCGGCGATCGTCACGGGGACGAACGCGAACCCCAGACCGAACGCGGCGAGGAGCGACGGGCCGAGGATATCTGCGGCAAACGCGCCACCCGTGGCTGGCACCTGCGAGAACCACAGAAGGGCGCCGGCGACCAGGAGCAGGCCGGCAATCAACGGCGGCTTGAACCCGACACGCGTGACGAGCTGCGATGCAGCGCCCGCGGAGACGATGATGCCGACGGCGAGCGGGAGGTAGGAGATCCCGGTCTTGATCGGCGAGTAGTGCAGCACGTTCTGCAGGTAGAGCGAGATGAAGAAGAACATCGAGAACAGCGACATGCCGATCAGCAGCCCGACGATGTTCGCGCCTCTCAGTGTCCGCAGGCGGAAGATCGAGAACGGCATCAAGGGATGCTGTTGGCGTAACTCGATCGCCAAAAACGCGAGCAGCAGCACCGCGACGCCGGCGAGGCGCAGCAGCGTCGCGCTCGATCCCCAGCCAATGTTGACCGTGTCGACAACGGCGTAGATGAGCAGCGCGAGCCCGGCCGTGACCGTCACGGCGCCCGGCACGTCGAATGTGCTCGTACCGTCGTCAGCGCGACTCTCGACGAGCGTCCGGGGAGCGAGCAGGGCGGCAATGATCCCAATCGGGACGTTGACGAACAGCACCCAGCGCCAGCTCAGTCCACTGGTCAGGATCCCGCCGAGGAGCACTCCGGCAGCACCGCCGGCGCCTGCGACCGCGCCCCAGATTCCAAGCGCGCGGTTGCGCTCAGCGCCCTCTGAGAACGTGGTGGTGATGATCGAGAGCGCGGCCGGGGAGACAATCGCCCCGCCGAGTCCCTGAGCGGCACGCGCGGCGATCAGCCATCCCTCCGACTGAGCCAGTCCGCCAGCGAGCGAAGCGATCGAGAACAGCACCAGGCCGAGCATGAACATGCGCCTGCGCCCCAGCAGGTCGGCGAGGCGTCCTCCCAGCAGCAGGAACCCACCGAAGGTGAGCGTGTAGGCGTTGACCACCCACGACAGGTCAGTCCGGGCGAAGTGCAGATGAAAGCCGATCGACGGCAGCGCGACGTTCACGATCGCCGCGTCGATCACGATCACAAACTGCGTCATCGCCAGCAGGATCAGCGCGAGATTCTTCGCGCGCGGGGTGTCGAGGGCCGTGGTACGTGTGCTCATGAAAGACCTCACTGGAAGGTGACCTCCGGTTCCGCTTGCGTTCGGGACTATAGTGAACTACCATTCCGGTTGTCAAGAGCAGCGGGTGGACAACCTGTGACCATAGCCACGCAAATCGAGACCGGGCGCCAGCTGCGCGCCGATGCGCGCCGCAACCACGAGCGCATCCTCGATGCGGCGCGAGAGGTGTTCGCGGAGTACGGCGTAGATGCCCAGATGGACGACGTCGCACGCCGCGCAGGCGTGGGGGTTGGCACGGTGTACCGCCACTTCCCGACCAAGGAGGCATTGAGCGTCGAGCTCGTTCGCCGGAAGTTCCGGGTGATGGCCGATGTAGCGCGCGCGGCGCTCGAGCTTGACGGCGAGCCGTTCGGCGTTTTCGCCGACATGCTGCGCCTCAACGCGGGGGTCTGCGCGCAGGACGCCGCCCTGCAGCACGCGCTGACGGGCGTCGGTGAGCACATCTGGGTTCAGGTGCGGGCAGAACAGGAGGAGCTCAGCAGACTGAGCGGAGAGTTGATCGGACGGGCTCAGCGCGCCGGAACCATGCGCTCAGACATCCGTCCCTCGGATATCCCCATGCTGATGTGCGGCGTGTCCTCGACCATGGCCCATGACGCCCCCGGCTTCGACTGGCACCGGCATCTGGAGCTCGTGATCGACATGTTGCGGGCCCGCTAGCTGAACGCACGGCAAGCACCGGATTGCCACCAGCGGACGCCAGCCGCTGGCAGCAGTGCCAATGTGCCTCAAGCTAGTCTCGCGAACCGGTGTTCACGCGACTATGGGCTCGTGTTTGCTCGTAGCGCTGCCGTCGGCGGCCACAAAGCGCTGGACGAACTGCAGGCAGATGTCCGCGACCTCGCGCCATCCGCTGTCAATCGTCAGCGAGTGCCCTCTACCCGGGATCTCGACTAGCTCGGTGACCCCGGGATTGTGCTGCTGGTGCTTGTAGGAGGAGTGGCTGATCGCCCAGGGCACCTGGTGATCCTTTTCTCCCGACGTGATCAGCAGCGGGCCTCGGTCGGGATTCCTAGTGTCGACCTTGGCCTCTTTCTCATGCTGCGAGCGCTGAAGCCGGGGGCTTAGGTTTCCGAAGAGGCCGCGGCTTGCCCCGAGCTCTGAGCGCAGAGACCTCGGCTATGCACCGCGGGTCGAGTGCCGGTGACGGCCACGACGGCCCGTCGCCTCCGGTCGTGCCCGCGCCGCGGCAAACAGGGCGGCGGTGTCGGGCTCCATGTAATAGTCGGTGCCGCCGTCGACGCGACCCTCGGTAGAGATCGGAAGCACGCGGCTGAGGTGGCGGGAGTAGCGGCCAGGCCAGGCCAGGATGCCGGCCACCCCGTGGGCGCCCTTCTCGAGTCCGAGGCGTTTAGCGATGTCCTCGCCGCCGAAGCGCTCTCCTGGGGCTCCCGAGAGCAGGTCGACCAACTCGCGCGCCGGCGGCGCCAGCTTGCGGTACAGCCAGCTGGCCTGGTCGGCGTCATCCGCCGACCAGGCGCTCGCTTCACCGTAGTGACGGAAGCCCTGCGGTCCGCGACGTCCGCGCCCTGCTGAGGGCGGTGGAGTCCCGGGCTCAGCCGCCAGGAAGGCTGCGAACCAGGCGTAGAACTCCGGTACGCGGTCCTCGGGAACGGCGACTGTGACTTCCTTATCGGGCATTAGACCTCGGTGGTTTCCGCCGGTTGACCTGCTGACTGGCCCTGCTCAGTCGCTTCACGGCGCTGAGCGCAGCCGCGTCCGTGGGCGCCGTGGCGGCGCCTGCCGTGTCGTCCCCTACGTCCGCGGCCAGTGGTGCTGGCCAGGAAACGGCCGAAGAACGCGTGAAAATCAGCGATTCGATCCTCGGGAACATCGACGGTGACCTGCTGATACTTCGTGGTGGTGGGAGTTTCGCTTGACTCCATCTTGTACTCCTTTTGGTTGCTTGCATGAACAAGCATAGCATAGTATTTACTTAAGTAAGACTTCGACTCGATCGTGAGTTGCGCCGACTGCCGAGGCTATCCAGCGCTCGAGTTGGCGCAGAATCGTTACTCGCTGTCACCCACCGGTGACGAATTGCGTGTCAGGCTCGCCGGGTGCGCCGAGAACGATCGAACTGGTCAATATGACAAGTTCGAGCGACTACGCGATGGTGAGCTAGCCGCTTTGGCGATGCGGCAGCACGGCGTGGTCGCGACCTGGCAGCTCAAGGACCGCGGCTACTCGCACGGGATGCTGTGCGA